>CAZLQB010000155.1:0-1596 GCA_964561585.1 uncultured Pseudomonadota bacterium | reverse complement strand
CTCCCGGCACCAATTTCAAAACCGTTCCATTTTATTTATTTACACCGCCCATCAAAATGACTAAGCTTTTTTTAGCTTAATGTAAGCATTTCTTTGTGAAGTTTTTAGGAGAGAACATTCTCAAGGGGAGATTTGTAATGAAGAAGTTATCAATTCTATTGGGGTCAATGCTTTTTTTGCCAATTACGATTCAACCAATTTTCTGCGAAGAAAATTATCTTTTTTCGTCTGAATCGGTTACCGAGGGACATCCAGATAAGATTTGCGACCAAATATCAGATGCTGTACTCGATGCCGCCCTTACCCAAGATCCTAATGCTCACGTGGCTTGCGAAACGCTCGCAACACTCGGCATGGTAGTAGTCACCGGAGAAATTACCACAACCGCAACGCTTAATTTTCAAGAAATTGCCCGAGGAGTTCTTTTTGACGCAGGTTATACCAACCCAGATTATGGTATGAGCTACAAAAGTTGCGCCGTTTTAGCCGCCGTTAACAAACAAAGTCCAGATATCGCCCAAGGCGTAAATGAAACCGCAAATCATGAACAAGGCGCTGGCGATCAGGGCCTTATGTTTGGCTATGCCAGTAATGAAACACCAGAACTTATGCCATTGCCCATCAACCTATCACATAAGCTGGCACAAAGACTTGCTGAAGTGCGCAAAAACAAACAGTTACCTTGGCTTCGCCCCGACGGTAAAACACAAGTAACGGTCAAATATGTCAACGGCAAACCGACCAACGTTACGGCCGTGATTGTTTCGGCACAACATGACCCCGCAATTTCACGCGACATCATCAAACAAGAAATAATAAATAACGTTATCATGCCAATTTGTGGTAAATACGTAACGCCAGAAACCAAATACTTTGTTAACGAAACAGGTTCATTTGCAATTGGCGGCCCAGAAGGCGATACCGGCCTAACTGGCCGCAAAATAATCGTCGATACTTACGGCGGCATGGGCAGGCATGGCGGCGGTTGTTTTTCGGGTAAAGACCCTTCTAAGGTTGACCGATCGGCCGCATATATGGCTCGCCATGTGGCAAAAAACATAGTTGCGGCAGGAATCGCCGAAAAATGTGAAGTGCAAATAGCTTATTGCATTGGCGTTGCCGAACCAGTATCGGTATTCGTTAATACTTTTGGTACCTCAACCATAAACCCAGAAGCCATTGAAAAAGCGGTCAGAGCAATATTTCCACTCAAACCCGCCGGCATAATAAAGTACCTGAAACTCAAGCGCCCTATTTACCGAAAAACTGCAGCTTATGGGCACTTTGGCCGTGAAAATGAAGGATTTTCTTGGGAACTGACTAATAAAGTCGCCGAACTCAAACAAGCTCTCGGGATTGCATAAAACAAGTTTATCTAGACTTTTTACTTTACGGGGCGGGTTGCGGAACCTGCCCTTATTTGTTGCGAGCCGGTACATTGTATAAACCTCTTTTTTATGTTAATTTACCGCATGGATGCTGAAATGAGTTTAGCATGACAAAAAACAAGATAATAAGATGGTAACCGAGGTTCAATTCGCCCATGTTTGAATTTTTATCACAAAAATTTTCAGGCGTTTTAGGTTGGCTTAAAGA
>CAZLQB010000154.1:0-1644 GCA_964561585.1 uncultured Pseudomonadota bacterium | reverse complement strand
CAGCATAAGATAAAGAATTAATGGTTTGATCCTTTTGCTAGTAAAGGTATGGGCATGGAAAAATTGCGAAAATCTCTCGAAAAGCTTTGTGCTAAATACGAACAACGAGTTTCAGTATTCAAAGAAATTATCGAAAAATGGAAACTGAGTGGGCGTACCTCAGATTATGAAAAGGGGCAGCGCTTATTGGAGCGCGCACAAGAATGTTTTAGACAATTTCACAGCAATGCTGAAATGGACCTTAAAACAAAGATCCGGCTTTACTCCTCATTTGCCATGACCTATAAAGAGCTCAACGAAATAACGAAGCCTATTTGGCGCCAATGGACCGAAGCCGTTGTGGTTGCATTTGTACTAGCGCTTATTTTTAGAAATTTTATTTTTGGCCTTTATCACGTCCCTACCGGATCGGCCGAACCAAATATTTTGGTTGGCGACCGTATCTGGGGCAATAAAATGGCATACTTCTTTGGTAAGCCAAAACATGAAGATCTGGTGATTTTTGATAACCCTGAATTTGTTTATAACCAACCATCAGGCCTACGCCATTTATGGCAACGCTACGTTGGGTTCCCTGTGCCATTACTTGGCCTTGATGTTGGACCAGATAACTGGGTCAAACGAGTAATCGCCTGTCCTGGTGACACCATAGAAGGACGACTTGAAGATGGCAAAACGGTGATATACCGCAATGGCAAAAAATTATCAGAACCGTACGTAAACGCTTTTCCGTTAATCAAAGCAAAAAAAGAAGTCGGATTTTTTGACGGCGAAAATTTTGGGCCACTTCCCGTCCCTTCATTTTTACGCTTCATGAACAAAACCGTTCGCTATACATTTGATCCATCGTTGCCGCTTGGTAAGCAACCATATTACACCCTGACCGAAAAGGAAGCGCAACGCTCTTGGAGTTCCGGCGCCTATGAACTCGATTACCCATTTACCCCAAGCTATAGCTATGGATATTCGGACCAGCGATGTGTTGACTCATTTGGTCCGTTTACCTTACCTGAAGGTAAATATTGGGCAATGGGCGATAGCCGTAAAAATAGTCGCGATAGCCGTTATTGGCTCTTTTTAGATGAAAAATTAATTCATGGTCGCGCAAGTTTTATCATTTATTCGGTGGATAGCGAAGAAATTTGCTGGCTCTTTGATTTACTAAAACACCCTATTGATTTCTGGACTAAACACATGCGCTGGAATCGTTTCTTTAAGGGACTCGGCGCATTTTATACGCAACCCAAGTCAACATGAAAAAGGATCTTTGTGCAGGAACCAAACCGGCGTGGCGCCAGTGGTTCGTGGCAATTATCGTAGCCACCGCTTTTGCGTTCGTTGTCCATAATGTTTTTTTTGGATTATACCATGTCCCATCAGGATCGGCAGAACCAACGATTCTCGTTGGTGATCGTATTTGGGCAAATAGGCTTGTATATCTTGCCAAGCAACCACAAAAGGGTGATTTAGTTATTTTCGATAACCCAGAATATTCGTACAGCAATAATACGCTTATGTATTTATGGCAACGATATATTGGTCTGCCTATCAATTTTTTGGGGATAAACAGAGGTCCGGATTACGTTATCAAAAGATTGCTTGCCGGCCCAGGAGATATAATTGAAGGCCGCTTAAATGGTGGCA
>CAZLQB010000153.1:0-1654 GCA_964561585.1 uncultured Pseudomonadota bacterium | reverse complement strand
AAAAGCGGCCGAATTCAGGCTGCTTAGTACGCAAATCTTCAAGAGCCTATTTATTTTCCCATTTTCCAAAAATAGGTCTTAAGAAATAAAGCGGAGGTAGTGGAGCTAAGGAATCGTTATAAAATAACTGTTTTGTTTTATGACGATTTCTGACTTCTACTTTCCATAAAACTCTTGACACTACCTTGTTCATTATCGGTTAACGGTTAACCGGCATTCCCTTCAATCACTGCCGACCCGTACAGCGGCAGCAATAAAAACTGTTGCCAAAACGCTAAAAATATAAGCCTGAACTGTTCCGATAAGCAGGCCCAGCAAGCTCATGAAAATCGGAAAGAAAAACGGCGTAATGGTCAACAAAATAGCCAGTATCATCACGCCGCTCATCATATTACCAAATAAACGCACAGCCAGCGCTACCGTACGTGTAAATTCGCTTATGATATGGAATGGCAGCATTATAAATGTCGGTCTTAGATAAGACTTAAGATACCCGCCCAACCCCTGTTTTAAAATACCAAAGAATGGTATTGCCGCAAACACACATGTAGCAAGCGCAGCCGTTGTCGAGAGAGAGCCGGTTGGCGGTTCGTAGAAAGGAAGAATCGTACAAAGATTAGCAGTAAATAAAAACAAAAATAGCGTTCCAAGAAAACCTATGTAACTCTCTGTCTGGTGCAATCCAATATCTTCAATTTGTTTTTTAATTGCAATAACAACAACTTCGAGCAAATTTTGCCAGCGTGAAACATGCATATCCGAGGAAAGTTTGCACGTGATAATTTTTGCGCCAACTGTCATAAATATCATCAATGCCCAGGTAATAACAATTGTGGCGTTGACTTTAACAAAGCCATATTGCCAGAAAATAATTTCATCAGGGCTAAGACGCATTAGCTAGCTCTTCACTAAAAGGTGTTTGATATCTGAATTTTTATTTTTTATGCCCAAATTTGCTATTCTCCACAATTCAATCATTGCATTTTTGGCACAACTTGCCCTAAAATAGCAATCAACAATACCCGCAGGCGTGCTTGCCTTGCCGTAGTTTTACGAAAGCGGGTGTGGTATTCTACTATAGTTTATTGTTTCAATTTCTCAATTGGCAGCTTCGTAAGATGCATAACAATAATTATTGCAATGATAAAACCGGCAAGGCATCCCCAGAATCTCTCCCAATGTCCGCACGAAACAAAATAAAATCCAATCAAAACAATACCAGTTCTGATTATCATGCTGGCAATGAAAAAAATGGCCGGGCGTGCAAATGTAACGCCCTTTTTAACAGTCCACCAGAGCCCACCAAAAAAGAATACGCCAAGCAGCGCTCCTACACCTAAAGCCAATCCCACATAAAGGAATTCATTCATCTTTCTTTTCCTCGTCTTTCTGTATCTCCTTGTCTTCCTTCGCTATCCAATGCCATGCACAAAAACAACCAATAATAAGTCCCGCAACCAGAAGTGCCAGCGTCCATGAATGGTTTATCGGATAATGTTTGTCCAGCCACATGCCAAGCAATGCTCCAAGTACTGTTGGTGCCGCAACTGACCAGCCCACCAAACCGAACATGCCAATACCGGCCCAAACGCCCTTTCCTGATCTTTGTTGCGCCCTAAGCTTAAGCTTTTCTTTTGAGCCTATCTTCCTGCTA
>CAZLQB010000152.1:0-1664 GCA_964561585.1 uncultured Pseudomonadota bacterium | reverse complement strand
ATGAAGCGCCAAGTCCAACATGTGCTATATATGTTTTTGCTAGGGCAAATGAGTAACCAAAGCCACCAAATGCTTTATGGGTGAATTGGGCTGGGTTAGTAACCGCATCAATATTAAAGTCTGATGAGGATATAGCAGCGCTTGTAGTTACATGGTTTGAGGCATTGCCCATGCTATTTATTCTTGTTGCAATGATAAAGTTAGGGGAATTCCAATTTTTTAACCAGACGGACTCTTTTTCTTTATAGAAGGCGTTATAACCAAGGTCTATAACAAAACCACTGCATTTGAACGATAGGTCAACGAGTGCTTCGCCTTGGCTGCCAGGCTTGACGGTTAAGCCGCGGGTGAAAATATTGGCTGCAGGGATGCCGTAATCTTGGCCAATTGTTTGGCCGAGGTAATAGCTATTAAATTTTCCATTTAAAAAGCTATTATTCAATTGGAGCATGCGTGTTTCGCTTGATTCAAAGAGATAGCGATAATCTAATGCTGCTAACATGCGTACCGAGGCCTTTTTCTCGCTGCTTGTCCAAAGGGTTACGCCGCCATCAATGCCGGCCGTAAAACCTGTGTGTCCACCATTGCCACAGCGTGGTTCAAAAAGATATTCACCATGAGGCTTGGTGCCGGTTGGGATAAGGAGACCAGAGTTAATAAATAAATGGCTTTTTGGTGAGTAATGGAGCTTGTAACCAAGGGCCAAATTAAGGTCAGCAATGCCTGTTGCGCTGCGGCGGCCGTCAATTTTGCCTTTGGTAAGAGCTGATTGCGAATCTCGGTTGCCGCCGGTTTTGTCAACTCGTCCGGCAAAGAAATCTTGTAGGGTGTAGTCTTTGTTCAGCCCATCACCACCAACAGCGTGACCACCAGTAATTTTCATGCCCATATCATTTTGTACGTGTACAACGGGCATACTTGCCTTGAAAAAGAACTTTTTGATCGGGGAATTAATATCTTGGAAATAATCCAGGCGCATGCCATAGATTTCTTGTTTTGGTTTAAAGGTGATTGTTCCGGCCAATTCGGATACGTTGGCGCCTGCTGAATCATGTATTAAATAGTTGTTTATAACTTCGCCAGCGGCTACGGTGCCAACGAGAAAGCTATTTTTCCCGTTGCCTATGCCAAAATATTTACCCATATCATCACTTTTTTGTGATTCTTGGTAAAAGGTGGTTAGGGAAACATGGCTATTGATCTTTGATGTGGAAGGGGCTTTGACTTGTTTGTATGCCATTTCTTGCCATGTTGTGTATTCCATGGCGCGGTTGGTGCCAACTTCACGTGGTGCAAAAAACGTTTTTTGCGAAAATGTTTCGGCTGCAGCGGTGCCCGAAATAGTGATAGCAAACAGAAGAAAATAACGGAATTGTCCAAAATTCTTCATTGCTTCCTCTCCTTTAAAAGACGGTTACGATACTCCTACAACAACTTCACGACTCTACTCAAATAATTTTTGAGGTTATACAAACGATTTACCGATAGCAAGCGTTTTGTAATTTTTTTTGATCTGTGAGTCGGACCTTGCGTGATTTTTGTTTTTTTCAAGGGCTCGGAAAACGCTCTATTGTTGTGTTGGCAGTGTCTTTTGCTGCTGGCGGCTTGATTTTGCCGTTGGTGCTAATGCTTGGGTTTTGCGGTTGGGTCGGGTATTTGCTTTG
>CAZLQB010000151.1:0-1682 GCA_964561585.1 uncultured Pseudomonadota bacterium | reverse complement strand
AACGTTTTTACCAAAGGAAATTTAGCTTCATTAATGCGTTTTTTAGCACGCTTTTCTATTCTAGAATTATATTCATAGGAAAGAAGCTCGGTTAAAAATTCAGCGTAGTTTTGCTGCTGTCGTTGCGCTTGTTCACAAGCAGCAGATGCAAACGCTGCTATGGATGGTAATTTCAATTGTTTACATAAAGAAATTATTGTTTTCATAACCGTGCCTCCAGCAATAAGTCATATTGTTCGATACCATCTTTTGGTCGATTATATTGGGTTAATTCTCCCAATAATTCATCGGACAATGGGATGGCTGGTTCGGTATTGTTTATTTGTTGGCGCATTAGCGATTGGATGCTTTCGATATGATAGCAACCTATGTCCATTGCTGTTGTAATAAGTTTTTCAACTTCAGCAAGCTCAAAATCTCGAGCCCACCACAAAAAATTTACTAATTGTTTATTGGCATCATGCGCGCCATATTTTGTAATTAATTCTTGCCAATATTTTTCAAAACAATTTGGCCATTTGCCATTGTCACGAGCTTGTTTTAAAGCTAAAGAGCCAGATAATCCACCGGGCTTATGTTTTAATAGTGAAAGGTAGTGGTCAAGCTCAACAATGGTTTTATGCTGCTCATAACATCTTTGGTGTTTGGCGATAATTTTGCCCTGTTTTATTATTGTGATTGTTTCCGTACGAACATGTGCTTCTACAGTTTGCCCAACATAGAAAACAGGTACAGAATAATGATTACCATTTGCCGTAATTAAGCTCTTATTGTTTACTCCAGCACTAATTACATTTACAGCTGAAAAAGCTTCGATTGGTAATGGCGACAGCTGTGATTCCTCATTTTTCCAATCTTCAGTGATAGAGTTGGTTTTGCCAATAATTATACGTTGATCATCTTTTTGGCAAAATTTTAGCAGCTGCTGATTTAACTCTTCCAAACCCGATATTTTTGGTACTGGCACAAAATGAGAACGACGGAATCTGCCAACACCACATTCGACGCCACCTTTCTCATGTGCCCCTTGCAACCCAGGCATGCAGAAATTTGAAGCAAAAAGATAATGGGAACGCATGGTAACAAATCTCTCAGTTTCTATCCTCTTTCTACCCTTTAAAACTTTTTTGACTGCCGCCGTTAAATTATCATAGCGTATCGTTTTAAATACCCCACCAAAATAACTAAATGCCATTGCATGACCTTCTAAAAAAGCTTGCTGATTTTGGCGTGAAAATGCCATGTGAAATTCGCGGCCGCTGTAGCACGATCTCATCTGAAATATGTAAATTTTTGTTCGGCCGGAAGGAAAATCAACCATTGCTTCATACCAATCAACTTCTGCCTCCATTCCGGGCAAATAAACCTGAGGTATATATACTTTGGTACTGGCGCCAGATTCCTTGCGGTTTTGATAAACATAACTCCTGACAGTAACTTCAGATCCTTGGTAGCCGTGCAACTCAATTAGTCGTTCATAAACTCTCCTGCCAGTATGTCTTTGTTTGCGCGGGGCACTTAAATCTTCTTCCAGCCATTTATTTATTTTTTGTTTAAATACTGGCGTTAACACTGTGCCACTGCGGATGCTAGCCTTACGAAAAGGAGGAATAGCATTTGCTATCGCCTGCCTTACTTGGCGTCTATGTATTCCGTGGTTACGTGCAATTTCTCTTATGCTC
>CAZLQB010000150.1:0-1785 GCA_964561585.1 uncultured Pseudomonadota bacterium | reverse complement strand
ATACAAACTTGTTTTTAGGTGTTCGCTTGTTGCATTACCAGAAGCCACTTGAAGGTTTTGCTTTGATCATAGGTTTTAGCAAAGTTGTTAATGCGCTCGAAGCTATTAAGCTTGTTCGTTATTTGTTAAAAAAAGTTACAGGACAAATATTCTTTGTTCCACTTCCAGGCAATGTGGTTTCTCACGATCCGCAAGACTTGGCAATGATGGCCAAAGAATTGAACGTTAAGGCTCGTGCATGTACGTCATTTGCCGAAGCTTTTGAATTGGCTAAGGGCGCTGTTGATGAGCGCAATGGGCTTGTTGCAATTGCCGGTTCAAACGATTTAGTTGCCGAATATTGGAAGCAACGAGGCATTAAGAAGTTCTAATTCTTGCCTATAAAATTACGATAATAAAGAGAGCCGCAATTTAATTGCGGCTCTCTTTATTTATTGGCGCAACCGATAACTATTTGACGTGCAAAATTGGCTTTTTTTTTCTATCTTCCTATTTACAATAATGCAAATTTTGTCATCTCGGCCTGTCCGCCATAGCCACCTGGGCGACGGCTGGAGCTCGATCCGGGATCCATCTTAAGGTCATATAATAAAGATTAGGATGGATCCTGAATCACGTTCAGGATGACAAAAAAGGATAAATTATTATTCAAAATTTGGAGATTAAATACACGAAGAACTTGTGTTATACAAGAAAGGGCCGCAAATTTTGCGGCCCTTTCTTGTATAACAACCTAGAAGGTATTGCATTTCTTAGTCTTCTAGGTTAATTTCTAGGTTGTGAGTTTGCGCTTTGAGTCGATGATAACCAAAGGGGTATTGATTATGATAAGGGAATTGTTAGCCAAAGAAGAAGGGAAAACTCTTGAGTTTAAAGAAAATACGACATCTTTACAAAAAATAATCCAAACAATCGTTGCCTTTGCAAACACCGCTGGTGGAACACTGGTCATAGGCATTAAGGATAAAACAAAAGAAGTTGTTGGCCTTAAGGATGTTTTGCTGGAAGAAGAACGCTTAGCGAATGTGGTGGCCGATTCTATAGTGCCTCTACTTATTCCGGCTTTTCAGTTGCATACGTGGCGGCAACGAGATCTGCTTATTATTTCAGTACCACATAGCCTTGGGCCATACTATCTCAAGGCAAAGGGCTTGGATTTAGGTGTTTACATTCGCCTTGGCTCAACAAATCGCGTGGCAGACCAATCAACCATTTTGCAAATTCAACGCTTAAAAGAGCATAAATACTTTGATGAACAACCAAATTTTGATTGCGCTTTGCCTGATGTTAATATTGGCCTTGCCAAAAAACTTTTCACAGAAGTTTCAAAAAAGTTTACCGATAAAACTACGCGATCTTTGGGGCTGTTTGTGCCATATCAAGCAAAAGAAGTGCCTACAAATGGGGCAGTACTTCTTTTTGCTGAAAATCCGACCGATTATTTTCCTGATGCTTGTGTTCGATTGGGGCGATTTTTGGGGGTAGATAAGTCACAAGTTCTTGATCATCTAACGCTAACGGGACCTATTTCCACTGCACTAACAAAAATTATTGCCTTTGTTCGACGAAATACATCAATGGCGGCTGGAATAAGTGCAACAAGGCGAAAAGATACACCACAGTATCCAGATATTGTTTTGAGGGAAGCGGTAATCAATGCCTTGGTGCACGCTGATTACTCGGTCAAAGGTGCTTCGATTCAGGTAGCAATTTTTGATGATCGCATCGAGATTACTAATCCTGGGTGTCTTCCTTTTGGTTTGAGTCTTGACGCGGCTTTTTCAG
>CAZLQB010000149.1:0-1789 GCA_964561585.1 uncultured Pseudomonadota bacterium | reverse complement strand
TCTTTGATCTGCCGACCGGCGCCACGATTGTAATGATAAATGCTTTATTTTTTGGCCTTGCTGTCCTCTACAAAAAAATCACCTAAGAGGTGATTTTTTTAAACCTTTACTTTTTCGCTTCCGAATTCTTGCAACCTATTTATTTTCCAGATTTTTTTCGATTATCGTCTTTGCACAACATTTGGCAATTCATTGCAGTAGTTTTTCCGCCCTCATGCCAAGGGGTTATGTGATCGGCTTCCATTCCTTCAAATTCAAAAGTTTTTTTGCACCAAACACATTTGCCTTTTTGTTTTTCAAAAACTTTTCTTTTTGTCTTATCATCAAACTGACGAAGGTTTAAATGTTTTTCTTCGTCGGTCAAAATATATTCATAAATGCCTTTTAAGCTCTGAACCTCATCGTCATCAATAAGTTTTAGCGTTTTACCCTCAATCTCTTTGGCATCATAGGCAACATCTTTGTATTTGTTATACAACCTGCCCCACTCAACTCCCTTCATCTCCTTGCGGTATTTGGTAAAAGTTTTGTGTACCCATGCAATAACCTCTTGAAAATACTGCCACAACTCTTCGGCGTTCTTGTTGTGCTGATGTTTCGCCATGTAATCCTCGATTTTGCCGTCGTTAATCCACGAAAGAGCGGTTTCCAAATACTCTTGCCGAATTGGTGAACCATTTATCAATGATCCGCCGTCATTTGCTAAAAGATACGCCGCGCAATGAGTTTTACTAAATTTCAGCTTGGCGTCAGAGAGCCATGATCCGGTATAGACCGCATTACGCAATTCTTGATCAGTCAATTTTTCACCAGCAATATTGATAATTCTAAACCAGTCCAAGCGTTCTTTATCCGTGCCCTCGCAAAAATAAATCATCAATTCATAATTCAAAATTTTATCCTGCTCTTCTTTGGTTAAATTATGAAAAAAGCGGTCGCCCAGTGAAAAGTCGCCATTGACATATTGTCCAATACTGATGGTGCGTTGTTGTCCGTCCATTACCTCAAAATTTCCTTGATCGGTTTTGACCCAATACATCACATTAAGCGGAAAACCATTTTTGACTGTTTCAAGCACGGCGTCCCGTTGTTTGCCAGTATAGACAAACTCTCGTTGATATTTGGGACGAATATCAAGTTTACCGCCATAAGCAACAACGCCCTCCTCGGCGCTATCTTTATAGCCAGCAATAACTTTATGAATTGGAATTTTGTTTAGTTCAATTTTCATATTATTTTTTTACTTTCTTATTTTTTATAACGACTCGTGCATAAATCTCTTTTTCGTTTATTGTGAATCTTCTCCCATAGTTCGGATTATCTTCAATGTATCGATCAATGCCAATAATCTCAAATTGCTTAGGGTTATACTTATCAAGAAAAGTTATTGGTACTCCCATCATTCCACTGTAACTCATTGGAATATCACTGACCTTATCAACATTTACAGCTTCGTAGTTATCATACGTTGGGTACTCTTCGGGTGTAAATTTTTTATATAAAGTTAACTCCTGATGACGTTTTGTAGTTTCCAAATTTGTAAACCATACGATACGCCCCATACTAAAATATTGCACTCCATTCTCAATTTTCTTTCTTGATTCTGTCGGTATATCGTAATCCATTGGAACTTGAAACCATTTTGTGCCACCGTTATCATAACCAAGCCACAGTTTGTTATCTTTTATAAGTTTAAAAAAATCTTTGTATGTAATTGCATTCTGATCGCCAAGAATTATAAATTTCTTCATCTCCATACCTTTAAATACGAAGATTAGGTACTATGCAT
>CAZLQB010000148.1:0-1814 GCA_964561585.1 uncultured Pseudomonadota bacterium | reverse complement strand
ATTTAACGGTGAGTACCGGAATTTTTTCCGGGTCTGAAAAATGTGCTATTTATGGCAACGATCCAGTTTTTTTACCATCGCAATTGGCGTTGCAACCTTTTGATTATGTGGCGCTTGGTCATTTGCACCGCTATCAAAATCTAAATTCTGGCGGCCATCCGGCCGTTGTCTATTCCGGTTCGGTTGAACGGGTTGATTTTGGCGAACGCAAGGAAGATAAGGGATATTGTCGTGTCACCTTGCAACCGGAGGCCAAAGGTGTCGATCGGTGCAAGCATGAATTTATACAATTGGTAACGCGGCCAATGATTCAGATCGAGGTAACCCTCGAAGCTGAAAAAGATTACACAAAGCAATTACTTGAACACATCGAAAAACATGATCTTAACCAGGCGATTGTTAAAATCGTTTACCATGTGCCTGAAAATAATCCACCGGGCAAGGTTGACGTATACGCACTTAACCGTGCTTGTGTGGCAGCACATCATGTTGTTGGTGTTTTTCCGGTTTATCGACCAGCAACGCGTGAGCGTCGTGCATTGTTAAGCATACAAATGGACGTTAATACGTTGCTTGATAAATATTTGGAATCAAAAGAATTAGTTCCAGCAAAAAAAGCTCGCGTGTTGCAAAAGGCCCACGATCTTATGCACAATGAATTGAATGGTCAGGCGGAAGAAAAACTTCCAAACGAGTTATTAACAATTATTCAGTCCCAAAATAACGATCTCCAAAATCTCCCAAGCCAGGGGTGATAAAATAGTTCGGCGTTAATCCTTGGTCGGTGACAGCAACAATAAACGTAACATCTGGATGTGCGGCACGTACTGCCGATAAACCTTCTGGAGAACAAATAATGCCGACAAAAATAATTTGGTTGCCCGTTATTCCCTGCTTTTTCAATATGTCCAACGTTGCGATTGCCGTTCCGCCCGTGGCAATCATAGGGTCAAGAATTATTACTTGGGCGGTCTTGGTTATTGGTGGCAGATTTTGATAATACAATTTAGGGACTGCCGTTTTTTCGTCGCGCCTCATGCCAACAAAACCAATGGTCGCATCCGGGTAAAAGGTGAGAAACGGCTGAAGCATAACGAGCCCCGAGCGTAAAATGGGAATAAGGACAATGCTTTCTAGCAAAAAGGTTCCGGTTGTTGAGGTTATTGGTGTTTGTATCGCTTGCTGTTTAGTTTTTAAGTGTGCGCCCGCTTCATGGGCCATAATTAATGACAGCTGGTACGCCGATGCTCGAAATTCTGGGCGAGAAGTTGTGGTTGTGCGGAGTTTTGTTATTAAAATATTTTTCATAAACACTCAAACAATAAAGGGGTTGCGTGATTTGATTCACCATGCAACCCCTGGTTAAAATTTTTCTGGATTACTTACTTACAGCAGCAAGAGCATTTGCATTTGTCTTTTTGGCATTTGCATTTTTGGCACTTACAACCGCACTTGCATGGTGAGGCATCGCATTTTGGACATTTTTTGTCGGCCATGAGAACTCCTTTTCTTAAAAAATAAGGTATGGGGTGAAAAAAATATACAACTACTTTCCTTTTTATCAGTCCCTTCTTGTGGTTTGCAATAGTTATTAAAAAGAGGGTCAAATTTTTCTGGTATACTTAAAATCTAAGTGTATGAAATAAATGAGGAAGGGTGTTATGGAGCATTATCAAAAAAGTATTGAAGCAGTAGTTGCAGATTTATCGACCGATCTCAACCAGGGGTTAACGACCGACGAGGCTAGAAATAGGCTTAATCTTTATGGGCCTAATGCCCTACCACCCATTAAGGGCTCGTCGGCCATCGTTATA
>CAZLQB010000147.1:0-1832 GCA_964561585.1 uncultured Pseudomonadota bacterium | reverse complement strand
ACTCTGTGAAAAAAACGAACGCCGCTCTGAACCCAAAAGGGAAACAGACGAATAGCGAGTCGAAGTATTCAGAATTTTTTCGACCAATGAATCGGCAACCGTAATAAAATTATTTGAATTAAGCTCATTATAGCTGCACACAATCTCGCCAAGGGAATGGTCTTTAATAAACTTATGGGCCTTGGTTCCTACCGTAATAACCTGGGCCGCTTGGTAGTCTTTAACGAAGACAGCCGACTCCAAATAACGTAAAAGATTCGAATTTAAGCTTCCGCAAAGACCTCGCGAACTTGAAACAATAATAAACAACGGATTTGAGTCCAAAAGATCATTTGGCAAAAGCGTCTCATTTTTCCAATCGGGGGCATACTTCAAGTGGTCCTTAAAAAGATCCCGAACCGTTTGATTGTAATATTTTAGCGTGGCATCTTTTTTTTCAAGCTTAGAGTATAACGACATCGAAACTAAACGAATCGCATGCGTTACCTTTTTTGTTGTCTGAATTGATTTAATTTTTTGCCTGAGATAAGCAAGCTGGGACACAATCAACCTCGAAATCTAAAATGAACTGTTACCCCTACCTGCAAAAAGGTTAGCTTACTTTTATAATTTTAACAATGGTGGCAACCTTTTTGTTTCAAGTTTATTCTGACGCCGCCTCCCAGCACCCAATGCGGTATAAATAACCCTCGTCCTCCTCCGGTTCCGTTTCAATCTTAGATAATTTTAATGGCGGGACTGCTACAATGCTACTTGGTATTTTAGCGCAATCCTCTTCAGGAGCTATAAAAGGAGGGCTTGCCATTGGCAAATCATTTAAAATATCTGATCCTGATTGTGACGGGAACCGAATTGACCTCGCTTGAGATTTTCTTTTGCCCGCCTTTTTCCCAATGAATAAACGGCATATCGGCTCCAAGCAAGAAAAATGGCTCACCTTCGCCTTAAATCGAGCAACATTGGCATAGAGCACTCCGGTCGGCCCCCAACAAATAGACTCTTCGTTCTCAAAACCGATAATATCCAAATAATAGCTCTCTTCCAACGTTTCTTTATCCTGTATAATTTTTTGCTGCAACACAAAAACTGAAAAGTCATCAATGCCATCATTAAGAAATTTAAATTCTTTTGTAGTACGCATCGTTATTACATGAAATTTAAAACCATGCAACTTCTTGATAGGTAAGCAAAAAGGCTTAAATTCATCAGGCAAAACAGAAGGACTGGCAACAAGCCACGGGTCATCGTTACCAGAAAAAAGAGCACGATCTGGCACAGCAACAGGACCAGACTCCCATCGCGACAACGGCTCACCTAAAGGGAGAATTTTAACAGCCCATGGCGAAAAATTATACACAACGCAAGACAAACCCCTTTTAGCACAGCTTTTTGCCACTGGTGAAAACTTTTCATAGGTTGCAAAAGAATAGCAGACAGGAATCACCACAAATAGCACCAGCTGCTTGAAAACTTTTCGCGCAAGCATTTATGTCCTTTTCGAAAGAAAACTTAGCATTTTTATTTTTCATGAACTATAAATTAAATTATACAAAAAGAAAGCCCTTTTTTAATAAAACAACTTATTCTGGACGGGCCATGCATGCTTATCGTAGAATATAGACAGAGAGCCATATGTTAAATGGGGGAGGAACATGATAGTTGTTATTGATGGATACAATCTTCTTAAGCAGATCTTTCCAGGCGTTAAAGGCCCGATCGACAAGCAGCGCGACCAATTTATTAGACAACTTAGGTACTATCAACAAAAAAAGGCAAAAGACATAAAAGAAATTATTGTCGTTTTTGATGCCGGCCCATTTGGCCACGCAACC
>CAZLQB010000146.1:0-1852 GCA_964561585.1 uncultured Pseudomonadota bacterium | reverse complement strand
CCATCTGTACCGACAGCAATGTCTTTAAAGCCTGGAATTTCTGTTCCTTTATCATCTTTTGCTGCATGGGCAGTCCAAGGATTAGGCATATCGGTACCAATCAAAAGCTTATCATCCATGCCAATAGCCCAACGATCAAGAACTTCGTCTTGCTTGCCTTTTACCATTTCTTCGCGTAACCCGACCGCAATCTTCTTTGCCTTGCCCGGCACTTTAAGAAATCCA
The DNA here is from genome assembly GCA_964561585.1 of uncultured Pseudomonadota bacterium. Lineage (GTDB taxonomy): Bacteria > Babelota > Babeliae > Babelales > RVW-14 > GWF2-38-10. Next base: position 1,627 of record CAZLQB010000146.1, on the reverse strand, counting down.
ATTGGTAAATTGGCCACAAACTTCAAATCTTGTGCTACAGCATTGGCTTGGTCAAGTTTGCGTTGATTTGCAACAACTTCTTTATCAAACTCTATTTTAAGCACTTCAGCCTTTTTGACCGCGGCAACTACTTCGAGCTTAGCTTGTTCTACCTTAGCTTTTTCAAGCGCCGCTTCTTGTTTTGCAACTTCAGTGCCCAAAGAATTTTTAAGATCATTAACAATTTCCAAGAACATTGGTTTTGCAAAATCAGAAACCCATGCCGAATTAACATGCTTTATGCCAAAACGCTGAAGAACTCCATCGCGACCACCATATTTATCATCACCATTATTACCAAGAAGCTCATGATAACGATTACCGAATCGACTGTCAGGATACGCCCACAAAACATTCTTTTTACCGAATAAGTTGCGTATTTGAAGAATGTCGTTCTGATAAACTTCACCAGTAACACCAGCCATCGCTGGCTCGAAAGTAAAGTATGCCGCCTCTGTTTTGGACGCTGGATTTCCAGCATCTATAACAATCGTTTCACAAAATTCGCTACCAAATCGACTGCTATATGAACCAGAATTCATCCACCAAATCTTAGCCGGTTTTAACACGCCCGATTTTGCTGGAACGCCTGCCGCGGCACACAAAGACAAAATTTGTACTTTGTCGCCATACTTAACAGGTCCGGTTTGTAATGGATTATCAACATTCTTGACCATAAAGAACGATCCTGGCCCGTAGACACGAGGATCCTCCCTTGGCCCAACAAGAATTTCTACGTGGGTCTGGCCCGCGTGCCTGGTATCGCCATGCGTCCACAAGCGACGAATATCCCAATACGTCTGGACTTTACCACCGCCAAGACCCAAGAAGCCGGTACCGACTTCTTTTGCGGCGGTAGCAAAATGAGAAATCGAAACAATGGTATTATAATTTAATGTTCCACCACGATATTGCTGCCAAATTGCTTTTGAAATATCAGCTTGCGCTGGTGTTTTTTCTAATTCGATAATAAACGGAACCTTCTTGTCGTCTTGATCAACACAAATTACTTCTTGTTTTCCTTGTTGAAACAAACGAGAAGGCCATGAATCTAACACTTTTTCGGTATCTTCGTGAATCAAGGTAAAAAGGGTTCCAGGGGTCACAACCGCTTGCAACTCTTTTGCGTTTGCGCCACCAATAATCCAATTATCACCAACATCACCCATGCCATTTGACCCAAATGCAGTGACTTCTTGCTCATTCGATGCTGGTGACGGAATATCTTCATGACTATGCAAATTGCGGCCAGTTTTAAGATTTTCTAATCTTATTGTATCACCTTTTTTAATCGGAAAACCGACCTGGCAATTCCAACGATTTCCACCTTCATCAAAATGGTGACCTTTGACAACCCAAAGTTGAGAATCGTCCTTGCCTGCTGTTGCATAAACAGCTTTTTGTTTCGATGACTTATAATGTGTATAATTTTCTTCACCAGAAGCCAAATAACTATTGCCCATTCTTAGGCGAATTACGCTACCATATGTTATAGCTTCGGACGCACACACGCTTATAAAATTTGTAAAAATCAATAACGCAGAAAAAATTATGAGAGTACTACCTCTCCAACTCCTCATTTTCTTCA
>CAZLQB010000145.1:0-1873 GCA_964561585.1 uncultured Pseudomonadota bacterium | reverse complement strand
CAAAGATGGCGTACGCAGCATTTTTGAAGCCATTTTCTTACTTGGCATCGCCTTTTATCAAAACTGGAAACTTTCGCTCATAATGCTCATCGTTGGTCCTTTTTTAGGTCTCACCATTGGATTAATGGGTAAAGCTCGCAAAAAGGCATCAAAAGCCATCCAGCTAGAGATGGGCAAGGTAAGCAACATGCTCCAAGAATCGTTTGTTGGCATTCGCGAAATAAAGGCATTTAATGCTGAGGAAATTGAAACGAATCAATTTAAGAAATTATTGGAACGCTGCTTTAACTCGGTTATGAGCAACGTCAGAATAGAGGCTCTTGCGCCCGCATGCGTCGAAATAATTGCAATGGTTGGATGCGGCGTTATTTTTTATATCGCGACCCAACAGATTATGGCTGGAACCATTACCGCCGGGCAACTTACCTCATTTGCCGTGGCAACCCTTCTTGCCTATCAACCACTCAAAAAGCTTATTAATATCTTTGGCGACATTCAATACGGACTAGCTGCCGCCGATAGAATATTCACCCTTATGGACCACGTGTGCCCCACGGGCCAAAAACACACCCAAGAATTAACCGATGCAAACCATACAATTAGCTGGGAAAATGTATCATTTGGTTATAACGAACACACAAAAATACTTAATAATGTTAATTTAACCATCAAAAGCGGTGAATGTGTTGGCATTGTTGGTGCTTCTGGCGCCGGCAAAAGCACCTTTTGCGATTTATTACTTGGGTTTATTAGCCCGACCGATGGAAAAATATTGTTTAACAACACAAGCATTACCGATATTACCTATTCAAGCCTGAGAAAGCGTATTGGTTATGTTGGCCAACGCCCATTCTTGTTCAACGATACCGTTTATAACAACATTCTTTATGCTCGTCCTGATGCCACCGAAAATGATATTATCACCGCTTGCAAAGCGGCACACGCCGATGAATTTATTCGCAATTTACCAGAAGGCTATCAAACAATGGTGGGCGAAAATGGCACCCTGCTTTCGGGCGGTCAAAAACAACGCATTACCATTGCCCGAGCACTTTTAAAAGACCCAGAAATTCTCATTTTTGACGAGGCAACATCGTCATTAGATCACGAATCGGAAACCAATATTCGCCAAGCAATTGACGAACTTCGTGGGCAAAAAACACTCATTATCGTTTCCCACCGGCCAACCATGCTTGAAAATGTTGATCGAGTCCTTTCGATTAATAATCAAAAGATCAGCGAAATTGTTAAAGAAACACAAAATCAGGAATTAGTAGCTTAAAAAGTTAAAGAGGCGCCGAATATTCGGCGCCTCTTCTTCTCACATGAAAATGTAGTCATTTAATTTAAAAGAACAACTTCTGGCACTAACGTACCAGCGTTAACCTGCGCCATCTCAGCCTTGCTAATATAGCCTTTTATGGTTAAAGATTTAACAGAAGGCTGTATCAGGTAACCGCATTTCCCTAGTGATTTCAAAATTACCACAGCATTATATCCAAGTTCTGCCCCGCAAAAGATAGCAAACCAATAGGACGAAAAACTGCTTTCTAGCGATTGAACTACACATTGATTTAGTTGCTTACCAGCTAGGACCGCCATTGCGAAGACTGTTGCCGCAAATACATTGACAATAGCGGAATCCCGCTCTAGCCGACAAATTGATCGAATATTATCTAAACTCCAAAATGATAGATTCTTAAAATATGGTGGCAAGACAAAAACATCTCTAGCGGTGTTATTGGTAATGCTTATGTCAACTGGAACCTTATAAAAAGTTTTTATTGATGGTTGGGCTGTTTGTTTGACTGAAACAGTAATATTTGGTTTTGTTTTTTCTTGTCCCTCTGCTTGGTCAATGGCCTTTCCAGCA
>CAZLQB010000144.1:0-1898 GCA_964561585.1 uncultured Pseudomonadota bacterium | reverse complement strand
TTAATGGATTTTAATACCAATTTGCCCGAACCAGAAATGCCTTTTTGGTCGGAATTGTTGGCAAAAAGACAATTTGATCAGGCGTTATTGGATGGTGGGACAGAGCGGCTAAAAAAACACTATTATGCGGATGGCTATTGGGATTTTAAGGTTGCAGAAAAACGATTTATCAAAAATTTTGAAACAGGTGAATATACGGTCCAGCTTTTGTTGGATAAGGGCGCACAGCGCTTATTTGGTGGGGTAGAAATAGAAGGATTTAAGGACATAGAGGACCAAGAATTTTTTAAGAAATATAAGTTATCTGGGCAAGGGCAATATGTACCCTTTAATTATGATTGGTTATCGGAGCAGCGCGTGTTCTTGATTTCTCACTTCCAGAAACTGAATTATTGGTACGTTGACGTACAACCCGATCTACGAACTATTGAAACGTCTTCTGCTGCGGCCAAAAGCGCTGCTGGTAAGACATTGAAGGTTGCGGTTGCATGGAAGGTTAAGCTGGGTGAAAAGGTTAAATTTGGGAAGCTCTTTTTGCGCGGGACAACAAAATTGCCATTTAAGACCATTTTGAAAGAGGTAAAACTTAAGGATGGTGACGAGTGGAACAAGGAAAAGTTAGATTTAACACGTAAAAAATTAAAGCGTTTGGATATTTTTAAAACTGTTCAAATACAACCATTTCAAATGGCTAAAAACAAGGGCAAGAAACCTATATTGTTAACACTTGTTGATGATGATCCAATTGAATTACGTTTGCGCTTGGGGTATTTTTTGACCAGTAAAAATTTTATGTTCAAGCGGCAATCAACTCCAAAGGTCGGGACGTCGTTGGTTGTTAGAAATCCAACCAATCGAGCCGATAAAATGACCTTTAATGGTGATTGGACGCTTTTCGAGCGAAAATTTGATTTAGAATATCAACAACCATCGTTATGTAACTATTCAATAATGAGTAAGTTTAAAGGGTACGCAAACAAATATATTCAGCCGGTGCGTATTGGTCAAAGTGATTCAGCTTATGAAGCTTATCAAAATGGGGTGCTTTTAGGTCTTAGCGATGAATATAAGCGTGACTACCATTGGGGGTTGAGTTTTGGAAATGAGTGGCTTCGTACGAGTCGCGTTCGTGGGTACTTAAATCTAGCGCCATCAATGATTGATCATACTTTGCCATATTTCTTTATTGAACCATCGTTGGTTATTGATAAGCTCGATGATCGTATTAATACCAAGCGCGGAGGTTTAACTTTTGCGTCATTAAAATTCATGGCGCCCGAGGATAGGGGTATTACGACGGCTCGTTTAACCGCAGAGCAATCAGCCTTTTATCCGATTTATGGCGATTTGATTTTAGCTGGACGCCTGCGTTTGGGTTATATCTTTAGACGCGATTTTGCGCATATTATGCCAATCGAGCGCTTTTATCTAGGTGGGCCATATTCGGTACGGGGTTATGATATAGATGCCTTGCCACCGCTTGGCGTAACCGAAAAAAATGCCCAGGGAAACATTATAAGAACCTACACAAGTAACGGCGATAAAAAACCAATACAGCAAGCTGGGATTACCAAGGAGTATACAATTCAGGGTGGTAGTTCGATGGTTAACGGTAATATTGAATTGAGATTTCCTGTGTTCAAAAGCTTGGGTGGTGTTTTATTTCAAGATATAGGCGTGCTTAGCCAGTCTGGGTTTGCAGGATTTAAGAGCGTTTGGTACCCGTCGTCTGGTGCTGGTTTGCGCTACAAAACACCAATTGGTTCCCTGCGCTTTGATATAGGGTGGAAGTGGAAACGGCGCTTGGAGCATGATAGTTCCTATGGATGGTATTTGACCTTGGGTGAAGCGTTTTAGGTTGATTGCTGTACGAGCATGGTTGTATAAAGCTGCGCAAG
>CAZLQB010000143.1:0-1914 GCA_964561585.1 uncultured Pseudomonadota bacterium | reverse complement strand
ATCCCGTTTCCCGCTCCAAAAAATATCTCATTGATAACTTCTTTTTTTCTCACAATAACCCTGAATTAGAAAAACTATTTCATCTTGAACCACATCCTGCTAAAGTTGATATCTAAAATATAAGGAGTCTCAATGGCAACGAATAATCCCATTTTACAGGTCAAAAATTTAACCAAAAAGTATCCTCCGCTCACCGCCGTTAACAAAATCTCGTTTGATATTCAACGGGGCGAAATACTTGGGCTGCTTGGTCCAAATGGCGCCGGAAAAACCACCACCATTCAAATGATTTTGGGAACATTAACCCCAACATCGGGCAGCATTGCAGCCTTTGGTCTCGATTTTTTTACGAACCAAGCCTCAGTACGACAAAAAATAGGCTTTGCCAGTACCTACGTCGAATTTACTAGTCACCTCACCATTTACGAAAACATGGCTATTCACGGCAGGCTTTATGGCATGGAACTGTCAGATCTCCCAAATTTGATAGAAAAATCACTCAAAGATTTTGACGTCTGGAGCCAACGCCATAAATCAACCAATATGCTTTCGGCCGGCCAAAAAACCCGTGTTATGCTTGCAACCGCTTTTTTAACCAAACCGGAGCTGGTTTTACTTGATGAACCAACGGCATCACTTGACCCTGATATTGCCTACGAAGTTCGGCATTTTATCCTTGAACAACAACGCAAAGAACAGACAACTATCCTGATCACCTCACACAACATGGCCGAAGTTGAACAACTTTGCGGCCGCGTTTTAGTGTTAAAAGATGGGACAATTATCGGGCACGACACCCCAAATAACCTTGCCGCAAGCGTTTCGACAGCAAAAATACAACTTAATGTTGGCGATGGACTCAAAAGAACAATATCATTTGCCCAAGAAAAAAACATGCCGTATACGCTTAAAGATCGATGGATTGAAATTGCATTGGATGAACACAAAATTGCAGAATTCCTGACAAACCTTGCACAGGCTGGCATACAATATTCGGAAATATCTATCGATAAGCCAACCCTTGAAGAATACTTTTTACATATCGCTAAAAAATAAATAGGGGCTCTATGAACCGATTTACGTATCACCGCATAAAAGCAATCGTCCTCAGAAACATATGGCATTACAAAAACAATGCCATGACCTTTATTGATATTGTTTGTTGGCCAACGCTCGATATTGTTGTGTGGGGAACCACAAGCCTTTGGTTTGCCAAAAACTCGTCAAACATTAACAATTTTGCACTAACAATTCTCACCGGACTGGTTTTTTGGGAAATGACCTTGCGAGCAATTTACGAAATTTCGGTTGGCATGATTAATGAGATACATGAAAAAAGCTTGCTGACAATTTTCACCACGCCATTAACGATTGGCGAATGGATTGCAGGAACAATGGTTACGAGCGTTTTACGCGCGGTAACCTCAGGGCTGTTTTGCGCAGGACTGGTATTTCTTTTGTACACAACCAATGTTTTTAATATCGGCTGGATGTTTATCCCTTTTGCAATATCGTTAATCATGTCTGGTTGGGCCATCGGCCTTTTTGGCGCTGGCGTCATCATTTATTTTGGGCACAAAGTTCAAAGTATGCCTTGGATGCTTCCATGGCTATTTGCACCATTTAGCGCCGTCTATTACCCGCTTAATGCGTTGCCTGGGTGGATGAGCATCATCGGCCACTGCCTCCCTACCTCGTACATTTTTGAAGGCATGCGATCAATTCTCTTTACCGGCACCATGCAATGGAATTTATTTGCCATAAGCCTTGGGCTTAATGCTGTTTATTTGACCAGCGCTATTATGTTTTTTATTTTTATGTTCAAGAAAAGCAAAGAAAAAGGTTTGGCAAGATTATAAAATCGGGTAGGAGGAGTTCGCGGTTAGCGAACTCCGACCTCCCACACCACCGTAC
>CAZLQB010000142.1:912-2008 GCA_964561585.1 uncultured Pseudomonadota bacterium | reverse complement strand
GAAGACAAAGAATGGTGCTTGGGTGGTGCGGCCAACGTTGCGGCTAACTGTAAGCACATTGGGTTTAACGTTGCACTTGTCGGCATTATCGGAGCTCATGACGAAGAAGGGCACCGCTTGGCCAATATGGTTCGTGATGTTGGTGTTGACGGTAGTTATTTGATTAAGAGCGATCGCCGTATTACAACGTGCAAAAAACGGATGATGGTTAAAGGGCACCAGCTTTTACGCATTGATGCCGAAGATACCCAAGCTCTTGAAGCGCAAGAAACTGCGGCCTTATTGCAAAATATAGACATGGCGCTTAAACCTGGGGTTACCGTTTTGGTATCAGACTATGCCAAAGGCGTTGTTTCACGGGATGTATTTGCATATATTGTACAAAAAACAAAGGCTCTTGGCGGGTTTGTTTTGGTTGACCCAAAAGGGCCAGATTTTGATAAATATGCCGGGGCTCATTACATAAAGCCAAATTTAAAAGAATTTAACCAAATGGCTCGTTTCTTTGGTCTTCCGATTAATGATTCGCTGGTGGCGAATGGGCAGGCAATTTGTCGACTCCTTTCGTTGCGTGGTCTATTTGTTACATTGAGTGAACATGGGATTCAGTACATTAACGAGCATGAATCGTATCATTGTCCTGTTTTCAAGCGCGAGGTCTATGATATTACCGGCGCTGGCGATACGGTACTTGCCTTTTTGGCGCTTTCTCTGAGTAATGGCTTATCTATTGAGCAATGTTTGCAGGTGGTCAATCGTGCCGCGGCCGTTGCCGTTTCGCACCTAAAAACCTATGCGGTGAGCATTGATGAGCTTGTTGATCGAGAGTCGGACACCGGTGAAAAAATATTTTATGACTGGACGCTCCTAAAAATCGAGCTTGATTGGTTGAGGCGCGGTGGAAAGCGCGTTGTTTTTACCAATGGGTGCTTTGATTTGTTACATTCGGGCCATATCCATTTACTTAAAGAGGCCAAGCGCTTGGGGGATATTTTGATTGTTGCGCTCAATTGTGATGAATCTATCCATAGATTAGGTAAGGGCCCTGGCCGTCCAATTAACCAACTTGAAGAACGAGCAACCTTAATGGCCGCTC
>CAZLQB010000142.1:0-902 GCA_964561585.1 uncultured Pseudomonadota bacterium | reverse complement strand
TAATTGAGTACCTGAGCCCAGACGTTTTGGTTAAGGGCGGGGATTATAAGGTCGAAACGGTTGTTGGCTATGACTACATTAAATCGCTTGGTGGTAGCGTGAGGGTGGTTGATTATGTTCCGGGACGGTCAACGACCAATGTGGTAAAGAAAATTGAAAAAATACAGAATTCATTTGGGGCTTAGGGAACTATGCGTGTAGCAATTGTTGGTTTTGGTGTTGTTGGCAAATCGGTTCTTAGTTTTTTGACTAGCGAAGAAGGTAGTGTTTTTTTTGGCAAATTGGCCGGCGGAAAAATGTCGGTATTTGTTGATCTACTCGTTTGGGATAACCGATCGTTTACTGTTGACGATATCAAAAATATAGCCGAGGCTGGCGCGCGCCCTATTTCCAGCGATATGATGACGCTTGGCGAAGTAATATCAACGTCAGATTGGGTAATTGTAAGTCCCGGTGTTAACATGAATAACTATAAGCAATATTCGGCAAAAGTTTTATGTGAACTTGATATTTTTGGCCACTTTTTTGATCGTCCAACAATTGGCATAACGGGGTCTCTGGGCAAAACAACGACGACCAAATTACTGGGGCTACTTGCCGATAAAATATTGGTGACAAAAGAGGGCGACCATGTGCCGCGTGTTGCCGTTGGCGGGAATATTGGCCTTGGCATGTTGGATTTGGTTAATCAGCGAGAAAAAATTGCGGCCGCTGTTCTTGAATTATCGAGCTTCCAGCTAGAATTTAACAAAAAATGGGCACCCGACGTGGCCATATGGACCAACTGCTTTGCCAATCATTTAGATCGGCATGAAACAATGGCCGCCTATGTTGATGCCAAAATGAACTTATTGCGCCATCAGGGTGGGCATCAAGTGGCGCTTTTATCCGCATCGCTTTTA
>CAZLQB010000141.1:0-2083 GCA_964561585.1 uncultured Pseudomonadota bacterium | reverse complement strand
CTTCTTCATATTGTGCAATAAAAACGAGCGTTTCTGCAACACTTTTAGGTTTTGGCAACGAAGACTTTTTACCCGCCTTTGATGCGCTTGCAATGGCGGCCTGAAGTTTTGAAATACTTTTGGTTACTTCGCGTTGAACCGATTCTGGCGTTATGCCGTGCTTCTCATTGTACGCTTGTTGGAGTTCTCGGCGTCGGTCCGTTTCATCGATGGCGCGTTGCATTGATTTGGTCATTTTATCAGCGTAAAAGATAACTTTGCTTTCGGTGTTCCGTGCCGCGCGGCCAATGGTTTGGACAAGTGAGCGGGTATCGCGCAAGAAGCTTTCGATATCGGCGTCAAGAATTGCTACGAGGGCAACTTCAGGCAAATCGAGCCCTTCGCGCAAAAGGTTTATACCAACCAAGCAGTCAAAAGTCCCAAGTCTTAGCTTGTGTAACAGTTCTGTGCGTTGCGGTGTTTTGATTTCGCTGTGCATATAACACACTTTTATTTTTTTGTTTTGCAAAAATTGCGCCAAATCTTCGGCAGCTTTTTTGGTGAGTACGGTAACAAGGGTTCGAAATCCTTTTTTCGCGGTCTCTTTGATTTGGTTTATGAGGTGGTCAATTTGCCCCTCACGCTTAACGATTTCAATTCGAGGGTCAATGATTCCCGTTGGGCGCACAACTTGCTCAGCTACCGTTGTTGCCGCCTTGAGCTCATATTCTGATGGCGTCGCAGAAACAAAAACGACGTCTTTAAAATATTTTTCAATTTCTTCAAATTTGAGTGGACGGTTATCGTATGATGATGATAAGCGGAATCCAAAATCGACGAGTGATTTTTTACGCGCGCGATCGCCTTTATACATGCCACCTAATTGAGGGATTGCTATGTGGGATTCATCAATAATCAGCAAAAAGTCTTCAGGAAAAAAGTCGAACAAGCTATAAGGAGCATCCTCTATTTTCCTGCCATCAAAATAGCGTGAATAATTTTCAATGCCACTACAATAACCGGTTTCGGTAAGCATGTTTATGTCATGATTAACCCGGGTAAGTAAGCGTTCACGGTATAAAGGATTTTCTATGGTCGCCGCTTCATTTGCCAAGTCTTTTTTAATCATGGCTATTGCTGCATCGCGCTTATCTTGTGTTGTTAAAAAATGTTTAGCGGGGAAGATGATCATATTGTCCATGCTGTTTAAAACAGTATTGTTTTGGCGGTCTACAAGCTCAATGAGCTCAATGGTATCGCCAAGCATTTCAATACGCAGGTTTTCACGCATGTAGGGCAGGTTGATGGTAATTGTGTTGCCCATAACTCTGAAGGTACCGTGAGTGCTTTCAACATCATTCCGTTTGTATTGAATAAAAATCAGTTTATCAATAAGGTCTTTACGCGAGATTGCGTCGCCAACATTTATTTGGAATGTTAATGCGCGATAGTCCCATGGATTACCGAGGGAATAAATAGCAGAGACTGACGAGATGACAATAACATCGTTACGATTGATGAGCGATGCCGTTGCTTCAACGCGCAAACGTTCAATTTCTGAGTTAATTTTTGTTTCTTTGGGGATGTAAATATCTTGCGCAGGAAGGTATGATTCTGGCTGGTAATAGTCATAATAGCTGACAAAATAGCAGACCTTATTTTCAGGAAAAAATAGGCTGAATTCTTCATAAAGCTGCGCAGCCAAGGTTTTATTTGGTGAGAGGATGAGTGTCGGCTTGTTTTGTTTGGCGATGACGTTGGCCATGGTAAAAGTTTTACCCGACCCTGTGACGCCCAAAAGAACCGATTTGCCCGGTCTATTCTTATTCAGAATGTTAATGGCCGCCGGCTGGTCGCCCGTTGGCTTAAATGGAGCGGATAATTTAAAGGATTCTTTTTTGTTTTTCATGAATTTAGCTTAACAAAATGTAGGCGGAGATGCAAAAAGGATGGGGATTTGGGGTTTTTTTGGGCGATTTCTTGTCGACTGGCCTGCCATCCATAGCCACGAGCCTTTAGGCGATGGGCGAAGGATGGCGGGGCTGATGGGGCTCGAACCCACGACCTTCCGCATGACAGGCGGACGCTCTAACCAAACTGAGCT
>CAZLQB010000140.1:0-2091 GCA_964561585.1 uncultured Pseudomonadota bacterium | reverse complement strand
TTAAAATTTCAACCTAATAGGGTATACTTTCGTTATCATTATTTTTCTTTCTGAGGCGTACGATTCTGAGCCGGTCTAGAACAATGTCCAACATGCTCCGGCGGCCAGGCGCGGTAGCAGTTTGTTTGATTTAATTTTCCTGATCAAGCGTACGTCCACTCCGTCGCGATTTGCTCAATTGCGTTGCGTAAACGGAGAACATTTTTGCTGTTCATTGATAAACATTACTAAAGTCATACTGAATGATTAGAAACAAAAGCGGCCATGCAAAAGTAGTCATAATTCAGAATGAGTCAGAACAATCCAGATTTTAGTTCAAGTTTTATTTGGTCGCCTGGATTTCTGCAAAATAGAGTTTTGCAGTTAGTTAGATAAACAATAACTAATCCTTATCGGTGTTATTTTCCGCAATATTTTTTCTATTTTACCGCCAGGAGGGAGTAGATGCAAAAATAATTGTTTGTATAGTAAATTACATTTAATGTCGGTCGGCACTTCTGTATGAGATTTCAAACTTGCAATTATTGGTTTAAGCAAAAACTATGACTACCCTTATAATTTTGAAAAAAACAGTTGAACCTTGACTTTAGTTTTATGTTGTTTAAAATAAAAGCCTTATGGCAAAAAGTAATTTAGCATAAAGCTAATAACGATGAATTACTAAAAATCCAGTATTCGACCTTCCGAGGCAGCCATTGCACCATGCCTGCGCTGTGATTTTGAACTTGCAGGCCACACTGTGGCGATTATTAACGCGACAGTGCCGCCCACCGCGACGCTATGAATCACCGCGCAGCCACGGCACATTGATTCGACTGTTTTTAGACTTGATCTGAATTCTTAGCCTTTTGTTCGTTCATCGCTTGCTTGCCGGCTTCAAACGCGGCAGCAATCATTGCTTTCTTTTCGGATAGCAATTCTTTGGCATCGTCCACAGAATCGCCGATTTTGTCTTTAAGTTCGCGTGTGCGCCTGGCCAGCAATTCACGGGTTTCTTTGCCTGAGCCAGGGGCATAGAGCAATGCGATGCCTGCTCCAGCAATAGCTCCGACTGCGAATGCGGTCAAAATGGTAGCTAGTTGAGATGAATTTTCTTCAGACATGATGATTCTCCTCTTTGTGTTGGTTATGGTTTTTTTGGGAACATAATACTTGAGTAAATACGCTTAATCCAAGGCGGAAAAGATTTACTTTTCGCGCCAACCCCGAAATCGGAGGCTCAATTAACGAGCCGACTGCTGTCACTAGCCGATTTGCCAGGTCAGCCCATTGAACCACGGTATGTACTACTTTGCTTGCGTCATCTATTTGTTCGTTAACCCTTTGGGTCAAAGCGTTAACATTTTGAACCAGTTCCCGGCTGTCTTGAACGATGATCTGCAAATCTGTTTCCAGTTTTTGGGTTGTGAGCAGCAAATCGGTCAACTTGCGCCGCACATAGAAGATCGTTGGAATCAAGCAGAGAACTAAAGCAATAAACAAGAGCAAGGCAATTAACGACGCAATCTCCAAGACTATTGTCATTTTTTTTAACTCCTCCTTTCTTAAAATTAAATAACTTTGCGCCCCTTTATTAAATTGAGAGAGTAATAACCGGTAAAATCTCCAATTTTATGATTATAGATATAATATTGCATTATCTAAATTATTGCAATAGTATAATAAAGAAATGACCGTAAAAAAATTAAAGTAAAAAAATAAGGTAGCGCTGTTATTCCTGTTTGTGAAATATTGCATAAGGAATTGGAACGAAATAACCAGTTTAGTTTTCGCGAGTCATTGCGGATTAATCTTTCGGCACATTCTAGATAGATATATACTCTACGATAGTACCGGGTTTTCAACCTAATTGAGTATAGATGGTTCAGGCGAACCGTTCATAGCCATGATGGGGCTGCCGGTAAATGCCCATTGGAGCATCCAACCTGTTCAGCAGGTGGTTTGTTTACGGCACGGAATTGCAGCAATCTGTTGATTTTATAAGAAAAACATTGCGATTTGATGTTTTTTATGTATATTAAAACTCATTAATGTAATTTATACTCTATTAGGCTGAAAATTTAACATAGATGAATAGGATTGTGGATTGGA
>CAZLQB010000139.1:0-2106 GCA_964561585.1 uncultured Pseudomonadota bacterium | reverse complement strand
CTAAAATGGCCTGGGAAAATATTAGGGTTTAAAAAAGATAAAAATGATCCCGCTAAAGATTAACAAGCCATGCCTCGATTGCGCTTTAATAACGCAATCGCTTCCTTAAATTTCTGCGATTCAACATTGGCAATAACATGATTTATCAAGGTCTTGGCGAATGTTAAATTATATTCTCTGGCTTTTAACTTGCCAGCCGCTTTTTCTTGTATAAATTCATTCAAAAATTCATACCAATCTTTATGCGGTTTAACGGTAATTTTGCCATAATCGGCACACAGATTCAAACTTCTTGCGGCATATATAATTAACGCCATGTGCTTGACCAAATAAAGTTTTGCCTCCTCCTGCAAAGAAGGCTCATGACCAAGATATGTTTGGAACAAAAGCTTTTCATAACAGGGCGCAATGCAATAAAAAACGGCTATGGTTGCAATATCAAAATAAGGATCTGACTGCGCAGCATCTTCATAATCAATCGCCCTAAACTCATTCCCCAAAAAAATCATATTGTTTGGATGTAGATCGTTATGGCACGGAGCAATAAGCTCGTGGGGTAATAACACAGACGACAACTCGGCCACAATAGCCTCAAGCTTTTCCAGGGGAACTGTCTTGTGGGCGATTGTTTTGAGCGTCTTTAATCGTGCTAAAACATTTTTAGTTACCGCTAAAATGTCACCTTTTTGTTGGTATGCTGGTCCGTTATGAATTTTCTGCAAAAAATGCGCCAAGGCAATATAGAATTGATCTGATTTTCGCTGTTCAAATGAAATTTTCTGGTTATCCAGGTAGTCCATAATAACTACCCCTTGCTCAGCATCAGCAAAATAAATATGCGGCCCATACCCTTCTTTTGAAGCAATATTGAGACAAGCTATTTCATCACGTCTATTTGCCATGGTTTTATGCGTCAAAAAACGCACCACATATTTTTTTGAATCGGCGTTAACGGTAAATAGCGGCGCCCCAGAATGACCACCTTTAAGGACTTGCGCCGTAATTGGCCCGGGTAACGATAACGCTTTTTTTACCACGTCGGCGGCATATTTTTCGTCAATACTCCGTGTTCCGCAAGAACAAAGAGCAAAGATCATAAGAACCAAACAGCGTATATATTTGAATAGCATATTCACACTTAATCATCTTATCTAAATTGCATAATCGATAGAAAACTCAGGAAAAAGCTTTTTAATTGCTGCAATAGTCTCTAAACGCGGATTACACTTTCGCGTTTCCAACCGTTGGTAGCTATAAATGTTTGAAAACCCTAGCTTTTTTGCCGCCTGTTTCTGGGTCATTCCATGCTTGATACGATAAAAACGCACTAAAAAAGCAAATGCAACTTGTGGATCAACGGCTACTTTGATAATGTTTTTTTTCATTTTCATAGAATTGATTGGTAAAGATGCTAAATCGTCTGACTCATCAGCTTCTTCAATATACAAGTTGAGCGCCTCTTGCATATTACTATTCAATTCTTTCAAATTTTCGCCCTGAGTGATGCACCCGACTAATTCTATGCATTGGGCCCAATAACCTTTTCCTTCTTTATGTATTGTAAAATGATAATTCATAATTACCTCACCATTTCTAAAATTTTTCTTAAGGCGTGTTCCGTTCCCGTTTTTAGCTCTTTATGATTTGGAATGATCACCGTGGGGTTGTTTTTCTTCTTTAACTTCAAATGACTACCTTTACCACCAGCAACCAATTCATACCCTTGTGCCAAAAACAATTTAGCTAGCTCTTTTCCACTTAAAGGCATAATCGACTCCTTTTTACGCTACAAAGTTGATAATACCAATTATAATTGGTATTATCAACTGCTTCATTATTTTACTAAAAAAGCCGTGGCCTCATCTTCACTTAACACCTGGCCGTAATTAATGAGATAATCAAATTGGATCTGAACAATATCCCGCTTGAGCCTAGGTTTTAGCTGCATCGTTGCACGATACCAATAACCAACACATGGAATGCTCCGACCATGCATCGCATCAACAACGCTTTCAACATTATGATAGCCATCGTCAAAGAAAATGACATTTTTCGGTATCCACTCAATACGATCAAGAAATGTTGCCAAAACTTTTCCTTTTGAAT
>CAZLQB010000138.1:0-2108 GCA_964561585.1 uncultured Pseudomonadota bacterium | reverse complement strand
GCGGAAGAGACAGGTCAAAAAAAAGGCCATCATGCGACTTTTAAGGTGTCTCTTTTAATGGCCAGTCAAGCGACCAAGGCAGGCATAAAAACTGGATTGACAATTTATCTTTAAAATAACGGATTTCCTGGAATTGATTTTTGTAATAGTTCTTCATTTCTTCATAAGAAAACGTATCATGCGCAGATTTGAATTCAATAATTGTTTTTTTAAATTGAATAAGGTCAATCCGCTGATCTTCTGTTTGGCTAATTTCTAACTGTACGGCATATACTTGAGTTTTGATTTGCAGTTCCTCTTGTTCCAGGGTTTGAATGCGGTCTTGAATAAGTTTACGCTCTGACGATAAAAACGGACTGGCAATCAGCGAGTCTAAATAGGCATCTTTTTTAGTTATTGTGGCTTGGATTCGCTTTTCAAATAAAAGAACTTGGTCATTAAATGATCTTAACTCTTGCTCAATACTTTGATTGTATTTCAAAATTTGGAGTTCAAGGGCACTAAACATATCCGATTGAGATAATGAAAGTAAAAAAGAGAGCACTTGTTTTTCAAGTTTTTCTAAATTGATATAGCCGATAGTACAATTTTCTTTTTTTCCAGGCATATGCAGGCCTTTAGTGCATTTATAATAGAAATACTTTATTTTTTGATGATTATAGGAAAAAGAAGGGGTCATATTCGATCCGCAAATACCGCAAACCAAAATTTTTTGGAGTAATGCCTTATTTTTTTCTTTAGTCATAAACGAGGCTCTTTTAATGAGGCCTTGGACTAGCTCGAATTTCTTTTCAGAAATTAAGGGTTTATGAACGCCTCGATATAATGTGCCATTCCAAGTGACATATCCTTTATAAATCGGATTGGTTAAAATGTTTTTTATAGTGGTTTCAGTCCATAATCGGCCTTTACGATGAGGGATTTTGGATTCGTTTAAAAGTTTCGTTACTTGCCAAATAGATTTTAATAGAATGAATTTATCAAAAATCAGTTCTAAATAGACTTTTTCTTTTTCCAGCGGGACAAGTGCTTTATCCAGGTTAATATAGCCATAAGGTGGGGCACTGCCATTATATAGCCCTTGGCTGGCTCGGTAATCCATAACGTCTTTGATCCGCTCTGCGGTTTGCTCTCGCTCCAGCTGGGCGAAAACCAGTGTAATTCTGAGCATGGCTTTGCCAAGGGCTGTGGTTGTATCGAAACTTTCACGTAATGAGATAAACTCAATTTCATGCTTCTGTAGAAGATTCATAAAATCTTCAAAGTCCAAAAGCGATCGTGAAAGCCGGTCGATCTTTTTGACGACAACAGCATTGATCTT
Source organism: uncultured Pseudomonadota bacterium (assembly GCA_964561585.1). Lineage (GTDB taxonomy): Bacteria > Babelota > Babeliae > Babelales > RVW-14 > GWF2-38-10. Next base: position 787 of record CAZLQB010000138.1, on the reverse strand, counting down.
TTGTGCTTTGATATCCGCAATGAGATTTTGATATTCTGGCCGATTGGTATTTTTGCCGGATTTACCCCGTTCGATAAAGACATTTCTTACCTGAAAATTGCGATAGTCACAGAACTTTTTAAGTTCGTTTTCTTGCTCTTCTAATGAGTCGCCTTCTTTGGCTTGGCGGTCAGTTGAAACGCGCATGTAGAGATCAACGATAAATTTTTCTTGTTCTTTTTTATTCTCGGTATTCATATTTTTTCTCCTTTTTTTAACGTCTGAAAGACACCGCCGCGGGTGGGGCGCGGCTCTGTAGCCTATTTGAGATAAACGGCCTTTAACCCATTTTCCCAGTACCCGCCACAACGAAGAGCAACCCATTTGACATTGGAAAAATGAGGTGGGTCACAGTTGATAGGAAAAACCACGATCGGCATTCGGGCTTGTACGGCTTTGGAAATAGTAAATAATGAACCTCTGGAGCCTGGCATCAAAAAAGCCACTAAGCCATAGCAGGCAGAAACCAGTTTTTCGTTACGTCTAAGCAAAGAGAGCCGAATAATGGAATGATATTCTGTTCCTGAAGATATCCCCCAAACAATTTTTGAGCCTTCTTTTTGGATTTCCCGAATAGCTGGCCGAACAGCCAGCGGAAAACCCTTATAGCTATTCCAAGCGGAAAATAGGCAAAATTTATGGGCATTAGCTGACGACAGAATACGCTCTAAGCAGTATTGATCAGCACCTATTGCACCCCCTGACGCAATGTTATACCCCCGCGCGATCAGATCCTCGACCACATCCC
>CAZLQB010000137.1:0-2151 GCA_964561585.1 uncultured Pseudomonadota bacterium | reverse complement strand
ATGGCTGCAGATCGTGCAAGCGTTTGCATTGTTGACGTAAGAAATGGAACGCCTTCTCTTTTAGAAAAGAAAATAAAAGGTGCCGTTGAGATTCCTCAAGCACAAATAGATAAACGATATACAGAGCTACCCAAGGATAAGCTGATCATTGTTTATTGTTGGGATACGTGGTGCAGTTTAGCGGCAAAGGCGGCTGTTTTTTTATTGGAAAAAGGCTTCAATGTTAAGGAGCTTTATGGTGGCACAACCGCTTGGAATGCGTTAAAGCTTCCTCTAGAGCCAGTAAAAGGTTTTACCGTTAAACGTGAAAACAATTCACCTAACAGACTTATTCGTTAATTAAAAAATTAAATAAAGAAAGCCCCGAATGTTTTGCATTCGGGGCTTTCTTTATTCGTGTTATTTAGTTTAAGTGCTTAACTATAAATAAAATTTTGATAAACTGAAGTCGAATTTTTATTAACCCGAGAAACTAGGGGTTGTTTTGAAAATCGAGCATGTGGCAGTTTGGACTGACGATCTTGAAAGGTTAAAATCATTTTACCAAGATTATTTTTATGCCGTTGCCAATGAAAAATATATTAATTCAAAAACCCATTTCGAATCGTATTTTCTTCGCTTTCCTGGCGCTGGCGTACGGCTTGAGCTAATGTATGAGCCGGTGCTTGAGGGCATTAATCATATCGAAAAAATTGGTTGGGCGCATATTGCTTTTTCGGTGGGATCAAAAAACGCTGTTGATGAATTAACATCAAGACTAAAAAAAGATGGGTTTACGATAGTCGATGGCCCTCGTGTAACTGGTGATGGTTATTACGAAAGTTGTATTTTTGATCCTGACGGCAATCGAATCGAAATTACTGGATAAAAATAAGAAGGTTAAGTATGATCATTAAAATGAAACGTATATTTGTTGTTGTGAGCCTGATATTTACACTTATAGGCAACAGTTATGCAGAATTAGACGAACAACAAAAAAATAACGACGAATTTGTTCAAAAATTTATATCGATGCTTAAGGATTCGTCTGCTATTAAATACGGGGATGGGAAATTAAAATTGTGGGCGAGGTTGTCTGATAAACAGCGGAGAGAGTTTCTTGTTATGGATCTTTGTTGTTTAATTCCAAGTCTTGCGCTAATGGGAGCATCCATTGGGGTAGATATAAAATCATCAAAGAGGGGGTTGTTGGCGTTGAGCGCCAGCTTTTGGCTTTTTGCGGTTCTTTTTCACTTGATTTGGGAATTGAATGCTAGAGATGAGATGGTTCCATACCCGATGCTTGAAATTGATGCAGAGGGCATGCAGCGGCGGGGGCGTGAAAAAATTACATGGGAAGCGATAGTAAAAACTTTGCTTAAACGCCTTGTTTTTTATAATCAATATGGTTATCAGGTTGATGAAACATTTAAGTTGTGGCTTTTGGATTCGAATGATAATGAGAAGATAATGTTTTCTGATTATGATAAGATTCCGATGGCACTTGTAGATTTTCAGGTATTGGTCGATTATTACATCGAGAATAGCAAAAAAATGAAAAAAAGCAGGGACAATACAATCGCAGCTCATTAAATAAACGTATCCATAGAAATAAACATTTGAGTTTTGTCGGTAAATAATTGTAGGGTATTTCAAACGGTCGTAATGAGTAATTTGAAATATGAGGAGTTTCTTATGTTTACCCGCAAGGCTCAATATCAAATCGAAGATCTAATTTTAAATCGTTGGTCACCGCGAGCCATGTCTGGAGAATCGATTAAGCACGAAGATTTTTTGCGGCTTATCGAAGCTGCGCGATGGGCGCCATCTTCATATAATGGGCAGCCTTGGCGGTTTATTTACGCTTATCGAGACTCCTTAGCATGGGCAAAATTATTTGATCTTATGGTTCCCTTTAATCAAGATTGGGCCAAAAAAGCGGCCGCCTTGGTGGTTGTTGTTTCAGCCACAAATTTTGAGTTTAATGGAAAAACTGCGCGAACACATTCGTTTGATGCCGGGGCTGCCTGGGAGAATATTGCTTTGCAGGGATGGGCAATGGGCTTAGTTGTGCATGGAATGGAGGGGTTTGATTATGATAGGGCCCGCAAAGATCTTAGGTTCTGTTGACTTTTTAACGTAGCCATAAAATTGCTCCCACAAAAGAAAGCA
>CAZLQB010000136.1:0-2158 GCA_964561585.1 uncultured Pseudomonadota bacterium | reverse complement strand
TTCTGCTCTACCACCTGAGCTATCCCGGCACGCAAATTTTTGATTTTCAAAAGATCTTAACATGCAGTAGCCTACCTATTTGCCGCATTGTTGTCAATAAACATTCATAAAGTTTTTTGCTTTAATCTTTAATGTTGCGCATGTTTTTTTTCGATAAGTAATCAAACACGTAGTTTTTACCGAAAGATTTTGATAAGGTGAAATGAATGAGGGAAATGTTTAGGGTTTAACACAAAAGAGGCGTTATGTCGTCATCAAAATTTGGTGATTTAGCGGGTGTCGTTAAATCTTTGGGTGTAGTGTTTGGGGATATTGGAACGAGCCCGTTATATACCCTTGGGGCATTGGTTGCGCTTATTCCACCAACCACCGACAATGTTTTCGGTTTTGTTTCGTTAATTGTTTGGACTTTGGTGTTACTGGTTTTTGTTCAGTATGCGTGGCTTGCAATGAGCCTTGGTCGCAAGGGAGAAGGCGGAACTATTGTGCTCAAAGAGCTTTTGTCGCCCTTATTAAATAAACCAAAACAGTTAGCATTGGTGTCGGTTTTGGCATTTGTTGGAATTTCTTTATTTATTGGTGATGGTGTTATTACTCCAGCCGTAAGTATTTTGAGTGCTGTTGAGGGGTTACCTTTAATTCCGGTATTTAGTTGGATGCCGCAGGCAATGTTAATACTGATCGCTTGTTGCATTGCTATTTTGCTTTTTATTTTTCAAAAAAAAGGGACTGAAAGTGTTGCCTCGGCCTTTGGGCCTTTAATGGCTATATGGTTTTTGGTCTTGGCTGTTTCTGGTGTTTATTCCATAATTTCGGCGCCCGTTATTATCAATGCACTTAACCCTTGGTTTGCCCTTAAGTTTATTGTTGATCATGGCATTATGAGCTTCTTTATTCTTTCGGGTGTTATATTGTGTGCAACCGGAGGCGAGGCCCTTTATGCCGACATGGGGCACTTGGGAAGAAAGCCTATTTTGCGGGCGTGGTATTTTGTTTTTTTTGCGTTAGTTTTAAATTACCTTGGCCAAGGTGCTTTTTTGTTGAAAAATCCTTCGGCGACAAGGGTCTTGCAGCAGATGATTTTAGAGCAATCGGCAGCCTTATATTTCCCCTTTGTTTTTTTAAGCATTATGGCAACGGTTATTGCTTCTCAGGCTCTTATTAGTGGCGTATTTTCCATTGTTTATCAGGGAATTACCACCGGATTGACCCCGCGGCTTAAGGTTGATTATACATCAAGTAAATTGCGAACGCAGGTGTACATAGGAAGCGTCAACTTCATGTTATTGCTTGCTGTGCTTTTTATGATCATTAACTTCGAAAAATCTGACAATCTTACCGTTGCTTATGGGTTGGCGGTAACTGGTGATATGACGATTACGGCAGTGCTTATGGCGTGGATTTTTTCCAAGCGCCGCTCTCAATTTAAAATGAGTTTTGCCGTTGTTTTGGCGGTTATAAATTTCCTCTTTTTCTGTTCCTGCTCATGCAAAATACCTAATGGCGCGTATTGGTCGCTGATTATTGCTTCGGTCCCATTAAGCATTATTTTTATTTATACCCGTGGGCAAAAGCGATTACGCGAGGCACTATGTCCAATTTCGCTTGAAGAATTTTTGGTTCAGTATTTTACCTTTCAAAAAACGGCAACCAAGCTTAATGGTTCGGCGCTCTTTTTTATCAGAGATATCAAAATGGTTCCGCCTTATGTTGTTCAAACAATTTTTCAGAACAATATTGTGTACGAGGACAATATCCTTATTTCGGTGGTAACGCGTGACGACCCGTTTGGGGTTATTGGGTTCTTTAAAGGCTCATTGGCGCCCGGCATGCGTATTTTTGAAATTCACCGTGGATATATGGAAATGCTTGATGTTGAGCGTATTTTGCGCAATGCAAATATAGATGCGCAAGTGATTTTTTATGGACTTGAAGAGATAACCACAAAAAATATTTTCTGGAAAGTCTATTCAGCAATGAAGCGATTAGTCCCTTCGTTTGTGCAGTTTTACAAATTGCCACCTCATAAGCTTCATGGGGTTATGACCATGGTTGAAATGTAAGGTGTAAAAAAATTTGACAAGCATCACTTTTAACTATAAATTCTAACCATCAATTGAAATTCAGTGACGCATCAAATTGTGCGGGAATAGCTCAG
>CAZLQB010000135.1:0-2198 GCA_964561585.1 uncultured Pseudomonadota bacterium | reverse complement strand
CAGACTGCTCTTCATGAGTACGCATCCGCAAATTTTGCTTCTGATCAAAAAACATAATGGTATCGGCGTATGCGCCAACGGCAATCCAATTAAAAACCCCAATTTCCCCAGAGCCGCGGGCAAGAAAACCGTAACTATTATTATACCCCAATGGGACGGCCGCCACGTTTTTATCGTCTAATTGGCCAGCGAAAGGGACTAGAACACCCGCCTGCAAATTGCCGGAAATGTCCATAATCCACTCAGACCCGATTTTACCATACCCATGCCACCCAAGTGACGCAGTGGCATCGCTCACACCAGATTTTTTGAATGGTGTGGCCAGGGGGAGCATGCCCTGTTCGCCCAATATCTTGTTAAAATCACCCTCGGCCGCCAAAAAGTCACTCACTGTTATACCTGAGCCACCCTTGTCTTTGTAGCCAAGATGGTCAATTTTAACCTCCCTAAATGGCACATAAATTTGAGCAAAAATGCCGGACTTAATATATTGGGTCAATTCAAAACCAAGATCTTGCGTTTCAAATCGGCCACTCAAATCAATTTTGCCATTATTGCCCGATGGCAAGTCTGCACCTTTAAATTGATTGTTGGCGGTATTCCAATAGGTCGGGGACGTTGTCGTTACGGGAACCCCAAGGCCCAGGCGGGCAATATCCATAGGGCCAGCCATGCTCAAAAGTGGCTGTTTTTTGCTCTGTTCGTTCAAGCTATCCCAGGTCTTAGTTTGCCCATAACGCGCCATAATTTTTGTAGCCCAATTGCCAGGATTGCTCCGCCCCTCACCCTGGAAAAATGGCGTGCGGTAGAAAGTTGGAAGGTCAACGGTTGCACAAATACTTGGCATAGCCGCAAAAACCATCAAATAAAAGAGTCCGTTTTTTATCCACCCTCGAACATTAGTCATCATTTTCATCACCGATTCCTTTTTATAAAAGATATTATGCAACATTACCAACACCGTTAACTTTAAGCAGATTCGATTTCCTTACGCAAGTAAGTAAAAACAAGCTGCGTTTGCGCTTATTTTACAGCATCTGTTCCATAAAATGAATACCATATTTTATTTGTATTAATTTGACAAAGGACAAAAAATTCAAGAAAATGAAACGGTGACCTAGTTTCATGTAAGCTCTAGAAAGGAGACCTATGAAGTTTCTTACCGTCTTATTCGTAATTCTTTTTGCTACAGGTCTTTCATTCGGCGCCGATGCTTTTGACGCCTTCGACGATCAAACGCCAGAAAAAAACGTTTTGCATTCAATTGATGATGCTGTACAAGAAAAAGTTAAATCAACACAGGACGACATAAATGTCATCAGTGAGTCTGATGATGATGGCGAAAACATCAGCCAAAACAGACTGAATGACGACGCCTTCGATTTTAGCCCAGACCCAAATCTTGACGAAACACGCGACTTATAAAAAAAATTCTATGTAAAACAAAAAGGCCCTCGAAATATTCGAGGGCCTTTTTCATGATCACTTATTGTGTTATTAGAATGGCAAATCGTCTTCAAATGGCGCATCATTTTTCAATGCTACTTCACCTGTTGATGCTGATTGTTTATCAGCGGCAGAGGCCGATCTTTTAACTGGCTCTTCATTTTTGGTTGAAGTAAATTCATCGCTGCTCATTTCATCTTCGGCTGGTGCTCCGGCTGCCAAAAAGGTAACGCGATCAGCAACAATTGAGTGCTTGCTGCGCTTATTACCATCTGGATCTTGCCATGAATCAAGCTTCAAACGGCCTTCTACCAATACTGAGCGCCCTTTTACAAGGTATTGTTTACAAACATCGGCCTGCGAACCCCAAATATCAACGTCTACAAAGCAAACTTCTTGTACCATGGTACCTGTTTGTTTGTTTTTAAATTGACGATTTGATGCGAGGCCAAAACGGCATACCGACTGCCCTGAGGATAGCTGCTTTAACTCGGGATCCCGGGTCAAATTGCCCATCATAATAATGCGATTGTAACTTGCCATGGTATAACCTTCTCGTAATTGTATGTACTTTTTCAATAGATATAACATGCTAGCATATTCAAAAAAATTGGCAAAAAGTTTTACCTTGCTATAAAAAAAGACCCCCGTGTTGAGCGAGGGGCCTTCTTTATTATTTTCTATTCCTTTTTCTTCTTACGCCGGATCGTGAAATATATTCCCATTCACTTCAACGCGAGCACCACTCAAAA
>CAZLQB010000134.1:0-2238 GCA_964561585.1 uncultured Pseudomonadota bacterium | reverse complement strand
ACTTCACGTTCTTCCATCCAAAAACAGACAACATCAAAGCTCAAATTGGTTATGAATTCTACTATAAACAAGAAGATCATTTGAACTTTAAACAAAAACAAGCAGTGTCTTGGCTTGGTAACCTCGTTACTTCGCCTAATACACCTAACCTCAAAGATCTTGACAACAACGTCGCTCGCGCAAACACCGAAAGCATTGGTCACAAGGTTCGTGGCACTGCCCGGCGTAGCCTCCGTGCGAAGCCTGGGTGAAACAGCAGTCGTGATCAACAAATACTGCGAAGTATACGTAAGCGCAAGCACAACATTTCCTCCTGCGCTCTGCGCCTACGGCTTGTAGCTCCGGCGGACAGGTGCTGGTCAACATGTAATGCCCCTTCGAGACGCCCATTGCATGGGCTCCTCAGGATGAGCGCCGGAGAGATGTACAAGGTGGGTTCAACATGAGATTCTAGTCTTATCCTCCTGCGCCATCCTTCGAGCCGCTCCTATTTCGCCAAATAGAGCCGAAGGCTGGGAGCGCTGAATCACCGAAATTTTTGAAAATTATTGCGCGAAACCTGCGCGAAACCTGCGCGAAACCTGCGCGATTTATACACGAGCAATAAACCAAACTATGGCCCGAGTTTTTCCTTTTTGAGCAATTAAACCAATTTTATTAAGAGCTAATAATTCTACTTGTATAGTTCTATCTGCTGGTGGCATTTTCATCTTAGATATGATTTGTTTTCTGCTTAATGGACCAGCCTTTAAAATTTCTATAATTTCTTTTTGTCGTGGAGTTAATGTTGCATAAGAATTTTGCTGTTTTTCGCCGATAGATCTGGTTGATCGAATTGATTTTTTAAGTGGTAATGTTACCGAAAAACTTCCGCCAATTTCTTCGTATTTTGGTGGCGGATTGCCTGCTGCCTTACAGTCCTGAATCATATCAAGAGTCCCTCTTCCCCATTTCTCAATCATGCCACACAAATAGAATGCATTGGCAATAAGAGGATTTCGCGGAATCGATGGATGTGTTTTTGAAAGTTGGGTTAAGACGACACCTTTTGGTAAGGCACCAATGTTCGTAATGTTGACGCGATTATCATAAATCGCAATGTCTATTGAGCCTCCTGTGTTGCTATAATCACGATGAATCAAGGCGTTGGTAACAGCCTCACGTAAAACATTGTAAGGGATTGCTGGCTCTTCAAGTCGTGCAGCCCTACCAGGCACGATACGCGCTGCTACGGGAAGACTGAATGTTAGATATTCTATTGCCTTGTCGTAGAGATCAAAAACGTTGGCTCTCAAAAATTTTGTGTCGATGAACTCGGTTTTATCAGTTCCACGAAAGCGTGCTAACTTCATATGACACTGAAATAACTGGTGTTCCTCATCTTTACAAAAGAGGACCACCGCAGCATTGGTAAGTTCTTCATTAACCAGTAAATTAAGCTTTTTGAGGAAGTCTTTAATGCTGCCCTTTATTGCAGTTGTTGGAAGTCGCTTTTCATCAATGGCCAAACGAACGACATCTCGAATTCGACGTTGATCAAGGTTGCCAATTTTGCATGTTGTATTGGCCAATCCTTCCCATAGCGTTGGATTGTTTTGATGGTGCAAATACATATATTCTTCTTTGGACATACGCATTGTTGTTGATTGATTTCGAGTAAATGATCTGCCATCGTAGGTGTATGGAGCCTTTGGGCCAGGTGAAACTAGCATGATAATGGCTTGACGATCGCCCGCTATTTTTACATATTTTATGTCGATTTTTGCCTGTGGTTCTATCTTGTTTAGTTCAACGGCTATTTCTTTACGGGTTTTATCTGTAACTTCTTGCCCAATAATATTGCCATTGTCTTTGACGCCGAAAACAACTGTGCCGCCAGCATTACTATTTAAAAAGGCGCACGCTGTTTGCATGCCGGAACTTATGCTGCCAGTTGAGTTTTTAAATTCTAAAACGTCAGATTCACCGTGCTTAATAAGGGTCTTTAGTTGTTTTATCTGCATTATCACTCCTATTCTAGTGATCACAAATCATTAAATAAGTTTTTTAAATGTTATGTCTGTTGTTGCGTTTAAAAAATTTATAATGAGCTCCTGGATAAAGGGGAAAAACAATGTTACTAGTTAATGTAAGTATAGCATAGGGGCATTGGCATGAAAAGGTTAGCATTTAAAGGTGCAGCAATCAAAAACTTTGGTCCTCGTGCAGATGCTGATATCGATTGGGGCTATTTTGTTG
>CAZLQB010000133.1:0-2254 GCA_964561585.1 uncultured Pseudomonadota bacterium | reverse complement strand
AGGGCGTCTTGCGGAAACTGGAACAACTGACCGCCGTGGCACGTATATTCGATTTTGGCCCGATGCCCAAATATTTGAGGTCTTGGACCTGAATTTTGATACGCTGTCTGCGCGTTTGCGTGAACTTGCATTTTTGACCAAAGGGCTCAAAATTGATATCAAGGACGAGCGATCAGGGCAAGAGACAACATTCTTTTTTGAAGGTGGAATCGCGTCATTTATTGAATACATTAACGCGAAAAAAAATCCGCTCTTTCCTGAGATTATAAGTCTTTATAAAGAAGACGGCGTTTATGCGCTTGAATTTGCTTGCCAATATAACGATGGTTATAACGAGCAAATGTTCAGTTTTGTGAATAATATTCGCACAATTGATGGCGGTACTCATGAAATTGGGTTCCGTTCAGCCTTAACCAAAATCTGCAATCGCTACGCCCAGAAATTTAATTTGTTAAAAGACGGTAAAGACGAAGCGCTTTCTAGCGACGACGTGCGTGAGGGCTTGGTTGCTGTTTTGAGCATCAAGGTGCCAGAGCCTCAGTTTGAAGGGCAAACAAAGGGAAAATTGGGGAATAGTGAGGTTAAGGGATTAGTTGATTCATGGATGTATTCATTCTTGGACAATTACTTTGAAGAAAAGCCGGCTATTGGTAAAAAAATCCTACAAAAAGCAATCCTTGCTCAGCAAGCTCGTACCGCTGCTCGCCGTGCGCGAGAATTGACCAGGCGCAAGAGCGTGCTTGAGGGAGCAGTTCTTCCAGGAAAGTTAGCCGACTGTTCAGAAACTGACCCTTCAAAATCTGAAATGTATATCGTTGAGGGCGATTCTGCAGGCGGTTCTGCCAAGCAAGGCCGTGACCGTTTTACTCAGGCTGTTTTGCCGCTCAAGGGTAAAATTTTGAACGTAGAAAAAACGCGTCTTGATAAAATGCTTGGTAACAATGAAATAAAAGATTTGATTACCGCAATAGGCTCAGGCATAGGCAATGACGAATTTAATGTTGAAAAAACGCGCTACCATAAAATCATCATAATGACAGACGCTGACGTTGACGGTGCTCATATTCGTATTTTGCTGTTAACTTTCTTTTTCCGCTATATGCAGCCACTTATCGAAAAAGGTTTTCTCTATATTGCGCAACCACCACTCTACAAAGTTAAAGTAGGAAAATCGGAGCGATACCTTAAAGACGAATCCGAGTTTAAAGGATTTTTGTTTGATTGGGCCACCGTAAATACCCAGCTGACTGTTGATGGCAAAACAATGGATGCCGAGCAAATGCGCACGCTTTTGAATACGGTTTTGGCTTACCAGCAGGAACTTGAACGGGTGAGTACGCTTATTGAATTGGCGCCATTTTATGTGCATGAGTTGATTGTATTCCTTCATGCTATTGCATGGAAGAAGGATGCATTAACGATGCAAGAGATTCTTGATAAAATGACCGAGAATTTCAAAAAGTATAAAATAACTCATATCGCTGAGCAAAGTGTTGAAGCAGGTTTAGAGCTTGAAGGTATGTCAACCAAAGCTAAATCGGTATTTGTCTTCAAAGAACTTAAACGCACCTGGGAGGTCCCGGCATCATTTTTTGTTACCGAAGAGACCGAAAAGCTTTTGGCTCTTTTGGCTCCTATAAGCAATCTTGAGCAGGGTCCTTGGATATTTGCTTTAATTGGCAAAGAGACCACGCAAACAAGCACCGGAGTATTGGTTTTGGCCGACACAATTGTTAGCGCAGGCAAAGAATTGATGACCATTCAACGATATAAAGGTCTTGGTGAAATGAACCCCGAGCAGCTATGGGAAACAACCATGGATCCAGCGCGACGTGTTTTTTTACGGGTAACGATTGAAGATGCTTTAAAGGCCGATCAATGGTTTGCTTCGCTTATGGGTGAAGAGGTTGAAGACCGTCGAAATTATATCGAAAAGCATGCGCATTTTGTCAGAAATCTTGATGTGTAAATTTTTTACGTTGGATTATTAAACGTGAATTTAGTTTGTATGTATTAGTAAAAGGGGCCGCTGAAAAACAGCGGCCCCTTTTTTTATGCCTTTATTGTGTGGTATGGGTCCCACCGTCTGAGATTTTTTCTAGCATCCTCTAAGGTTTTTTTTGGGAGTGAAACAAGCGTTTTCAATTTATCCTGGGCGCGCGGAGAGACCTGTATTTTGAGGTGTTTTCGCGTTATTTTTATATTGATATCAACATCCTGGCACGGGTATTCTTGTGCTTTAAGCGCTGCCAGA
>CAZLQB010000132.1:0-2328 GCA_964561585.1 uncultured Pseudomonadota bacterium | reverse complement strand
CGACGGACAAGTATTGGTTCTTGGTGGATTTGTCAAAACAGCAGTAACTGAAAACAAGCAAAAAACGCCATTGCTGGGCGACTTACCCCTTTTGGGATGGTTTTTTAAATCACAAAAACGCATTGTAAACAAACAATATCTCTTTATCTTTTTATGTCCAACAATAGTAAAACCTCGCCAAACTCCAGGTATGGGCTTGTATACAAAAATGAAGCTTCATGCGGTAACCGATAGCATTGAAGAATCAATACCAACAAAAAAATTACCCGATCCAGTGCATAATTGGTTTTTTAACGCAGAAAAAGAAAACTACTCTCATAAGGTTATCGATTTTGCTAACGCACGCTACCAACCAACAACGGTCGACATCAAAAACGACCCTTATTATCGCACACAAACATACCAACAACAGATAAAAGAAGAACAACAAGAAACAATCGTTAAAAAACCAGAACCCAATAGCACCCCTCCTGTTCTATCAGAACAACCACCCCAACCATTGCCACCACAAATAGCAACAAATCTACAGCTTGATCAAAAGAGAGAAGGCATGAAAAACTTATTAAGCGTGCAGGCCCCAACACAGCAAGAAATACCTAGTTACGAACCACCTGCCGCAAACCAGGAAAATCGTACAGAAATGAAAAATTTGCTTACTCAAATACCAGAACTAACGCCCTTACCAACCACCGACCAGGTTTTGTCTAATCAGGTTATCGCACCAGAAAATGGCATAACCCAAAGACCTGAAACCTTATCACCAAACGAAGAAACCATGGCCGTTGACGTGAATCAAAGAAATAGACTGAAACAATTTTTATCCAATAATCCCGCCATCGCTAACAGCACCGCACGATTAAATAGGAGGGCAATGGCATGATCGCCGAAATTTTTTTCCCAGAAAAAATTGGTAAACGCCGATTAATCGACAAAAAAATAGTTGGCATAACCATCCAAGAAGACAATGTTAATGTTGCCTGCGTCTACGCAAAAAGCACCAAAACAATTATCGAATATCTCGGCAGCCAAAGCATCGAGGCTGGTACCGAAGACACTTACACCAAAAGAGCGGCCGAGGCCGTAAAAAAAATAATGGCGCCGCTCAAAAAATATCATCAAATACGAGCGACCATTCCTGCGTCAATTGTTACCTTTAAAGAACTCACTGTTCCATTTACCGACCCTGAAAAAATCAGAATGATATTGGGATATGAAATCGAATCGATGCTCCCATTCTCAGTAGATGAAGCAGTCGTCGATTTTATCATAACCAAAGAAGATAAAAACAAACAATCGGCACAACTATTAGTTGCAGCCGTCAGATACCAGGATCTTCAAGCCATTCTTGATATTTATACTCAGGCTGACATTGAACCAACCAGTATTACTATTGATCTTTTTGCTGTTTATGGGCTCTATCAAAAGATTCCAGACTATAACAATATTTCAAATGCAAGCGCATTAGTAGACGTTGGAGCAATGTCTACACGTATAGCTTTTCTGCAAAGCGGAGAGTTACGATTAACACGAAGCATTCCCCGCGGCATAACAACCATCATTAAGGGAATAAGCGAAGAGCTTGGCATTACAACAGAAGAGGTTCAAAAAAAACTGCAACTTCATGGAATTTCAATTTCAACCGATGAGGCTTATAATCGCGTCACGCAAAAACATTTTATTAATTTTTTTAACGATATTCAATTCACCCTCAATTCGTTTAGTATCAAGTTAAATTTCTATGAGGGCATTGGGAAATTGCTCTTCATAGGCAAATTTATCAATATTCATGGTCTTATGAAATTTAGCAGCGACACGCTACAAATTCCATGTGAAGCATTCGATTGCAAAAAATTACTGCTAACCCATGGGATTAAAAATGCCATTAAAGACACCGCTATTGACTGGAGCGGTTATGCCGTTGCTCTTGGCACCGCAAACCCACCAGAACGACAAGCATTATTCGACTTGCGCCGTAAAATTTTCACACTTACTCGTTATCCTCTCGTCACCAAACAAGTTATAACCACTCTCTTGATTCTATTTGTCCTCCTTGGAACAATTGGGTTTACTGGATATATGCAACTAAACACGCTTAAAGATGCGGTCGACAATGCAAATAACAAAGCAATCGTTCAGCTAAAAACAATACTTCCTCAAGAAAAACAATCAAAAAAGATGACGCTTGCTGTCATGGTAAAAGAAGCAGAAAAAGTGTTGAATGAAAAATCGGAACTTTGGGCATCTTTTTCCTCAGAACATCGCATGAACCCGCTTAGCATACTTCTCGAGATAACAACAATTCTTGAAAAATATTTAAACGAAGTAACC
>CAZLQB010000131.1:0-2373 GCA_964561585.1 uncultured Pseudomonadota bacterium | reverse complement strand
TTCGTCATCAACCATTCTTTGAATGTTTTTGAGAACAAAACGGCGATCTTCGTTTTTTTCAACATCAACAGCCTCTAAAAGCCATTCGTCTTCGGTTATATGAGGAGTTTTTCCAAATATAATCCCTTTGGGGTGAACTTCTCGAATCTTGGAGCTACCCTTATAATTTTTATATTCAAATTTTAGCGTTTTCATCATGTATCCCTTTAATTTTTTGTTCCGACTAATTTATAAACATTTTCGATTAACGATACGACGTCCTCGTGATGATTTGTATGCGAATCAATAAAAGCATTATCTTTAATTGAGTTCATATACTCTCTAAACATTATTGCCTTTGCGTCGCTTGGCTGCGTTTGAGGTACAAATTCTTTGACAAGATCGCCTTTTCTATCAAAAATTTTATACCAATTTGGCGTGATTAACAATGTTCCTTCGGCACCTATAATTTCGAATTCTTCTTTTTTGCTGGAATGGTGCTTATTAAAATACAGGTTCCCTTGAATCTGCCCGTGTGCGTGGCTTAAAAGAATAGAAACCGAATCTTCAAGTTTTGCTTGAGCGGTATCCTCATAACAATACGAAAAATTTCCGGTAAAAAACGATGGCTTGCCAAAAAAGGAGAGAATCATATCAACGGCATGATACCCCATATCGGTCAAAATACCACCACCGGCATTGTCAAAGCTGGCGCGCCAGTCAGAAGATTTTTTTTGAATTTTCAAAAAATAGTCATAGCGATAACTATAAATTCTGCCCAGCAAAGGCAAATCTTTTTTTGCGTTAACAAAAACGGGATTAAATTGCCGTTGAACAATGGTGAAAATTTTAGCATCTGGAATTGCCTTATAAGCCTGTACTTCAGCAATACTTAACGCTAAAGGCTTTTCCTTAATAACAATTTTTTTATTTTTCAACAAAGACATGGTCAACGAATAATGGAACCCATGGGGAACGCAAACAATGGCGACCTGAAAATCTTCTTCTTTTAAAGCCGTTTCAAGATCACGATAAAGCGCAACGCTCTCTTCTTTATAAAATGCATCAAGCGCCTCAATATTTGGGTCAACTACCGCTGATATTTGGAACTCATTTTTGAGAAGTGCATAATATTCTTTCCCTTGTTGCCCTGCCGCACCAACCAATAGAATTCTTGGTCGTTGTTCAAATAACATAATACCCCCACCCTGAAATTTAGTTAATTAACGCCAACTCTACCTAACCCCAACAAGCATGCTTTTAGCTTCTGCCTGGTCAATCAAAACAAAAGCTTCCTTCTGTTCATCGTAATGATAAACATCGGCCGTTGCCAAATCAAACCACCAACCATGAATTTTGAGGCGATTAGACCGCACTCGTTCCATTACCAAGGGATATGTTTTGAGATTATCCATTTGCTACAAAACATTAATCCTTGATAGACAATTGCATGGCGTAAGACAAGTATGTTCAGTCGCACTGCTTTGAAATCTTTTATACGATAACGCAGCATATTCCAGCCACAAATTTAAAGATTTTGATGAACAACCCTTATTTGCCCCGTTTTCCATGAGCGTCTGCATTGCGCCACAATCGGAGTGGCCACAAATGACAATATCTTTTACCTCTAGACTCAGTAATGAAAATTCTATGGTGGCCAAAACAGATAAATCTGTTTGGCAACCACACTGAGTTTCACAGTAATAGGGCGGAACCAAATTCCCTATGTTCCGCAGCACAAATAAATCGCCTGGGTCACTTGAAGCAAAAACGTTAGGAACTACCCTGCTATCGCAACAGGCAATAAAAAGCGTATCGGGCGACTGTTTTAGCGCCAAGCCTGAAAATTTATCCCGGTACGTGCCTAAACAATTTTTTCTAAAATCAATAATGCCATTAAGTAACTTTTTCACTTCAAAACCCCAAAATTCAAACTCAAGGTTATTTTTTCCCGTTTTTAATATAGGCAATACGATTGGCGGTAAGTGGGTGATCCTGCATAAGCTCAACCAATGGAGCAACAAAACTATCGCCATCTTTAATCAATTTTTCTTCGGTTGTCTCACAGTTTTTCTCAAAACCCTTCTTAGCTAAATCTTTATCTTGACCATCACTGTTAAGGGTAAAAAAATAAAAATCATCAATTAAACAATGCAATTTAACAAGGAAACGAACCAAGCTTAAAGGATCATCAATGAGATTTATAGCCTTTAAATCTGCCTCTTTTTCACATGTACGAGAAAAAGCATTTTTTATTAAAGATTTTGGGGTGTAACTAAAAAAGCGGGTAGGATTAAACACCAATGGCCCATCAACAAGTAAATTTACTCCAACCTTTTTAAATAAATGATTGTGCTTGAGATGGCATAATTCATGAGCAATTCCTGCCTCAAC
>CAZLQB010000130.1:0-2818 GCA_964561585.1 uncultured Pseudomonadota bacterium | reverse complement strand
GATTATAGAAAATAATATTTGCCGAAAGAATTAACAATGCGAGCCAGCCAATAAAGGGAAATATATCGGAAACCGGATGGGCAAAACCCTCAAAAATACCAGCGGTAATCATACTCAAAATACCACCAATAAACATTGAAATTCCGTTAATAAGCCCAAATCCATAACCTTTATCCATAAGCTTTTTAACCAAAAACCAGGCATAGGCACCAGAAATAACGGCCATAAAAAGCACAACTTCTGGTAACGATATATGCGCAAATTCCCCCATAGCCTCCGGCCCATTTACCTGGGTCAGAATAACGGGAAGCAACCCACCAATACCAATGATAACGCCGATTATTTTTTTGACGGTAAGCCGTTCAGATAGCAAAAAATACGATAAAATGGCGGCAATAAATGGTGTGGACGAAAAAATCAGCGTCGACTTAAGCGCCGAAATATACTGTAATGACCACAAATCAAAAATAAAGGAGATGTAAATATGAAATATCGAAACCTTAAAAAACAGCCAATAATCTTTGCGTGAAATGGTTAATTGTTTGCGATGAAAAAGCAAGTAATATCCAAGTATAAACAGGCCGGCAATAATCATCCGTACACCAACCAAAAAACATGGATTTGCTAATGAAACAGCTTTTTTTGCAAAAATGAATGTTGAAGCTAAAACGGCATATAACAGAACAACCAAAAGCATAACGCTCCTTTTTTGTGATCAATTTTTCTTTAGATACAACGTTAATATCAACCCAAAAACAGCAAGTAAAAAAGCATATAAGAATATAGCGGCACTATAAAAATGTGTCCACATAACATGTGCAAGCGACATTGAAACATATGAAACTAAAAACAACACCCCATTAAACGAGAGGCCCTGCAATAGATTACTCTTGCGCCCTCCCCAAGCCAAAACACTCATAAGCGCAAGTATTGGGAAGAATAACAACCATAACATTTGCGCAACGCGCTTATGAAATTCAAATGAAGATTCTTGATCGCTATTTGATTTTAGCTCGGCCATGGTCAAAAACTTTGCCTGGTGCCCTTGCAAAAGGTCTTTTTCTAGATTAAAAATTTTACTTAAATTGATTTCTGTTTGCTCAAATGTGGCAAAATAATGTTTTCCAATATTAATGGTATATACCGACCCGTGGTGCAAATACAAACAATTATTTTCCAACATCCCCTGCTGGGCGGTAAATAAATACCGTTCACCTTGTTTATTATTGAACGACAAAAAGATTGTTGAATAGTGCGGAATGTTTTTTTCGATATTTTTTTGCTTAAAAAACACCGTTACGCCAGGAAATGGCGTGTGAAATTTATTAGCCTCAAATTGAAAAAACTGCCGTTTGGCAAGTTGTAACAACGCCCGTTTTCCCGCCCAATAGCTCTGTGGAGCCCAATAGAACGTCAGAGGTATATAGGCGGCAGTAATGGCAAAGGAAAAAACAAGAACGCTCGCCCACAGCGAACGTTTGGCTGAACTGAAAAAATGGACCATCAATAGCTGGTCTTCAACCA
The DNA here is from genome assembly GCA_964561585.1 of uncultured Pseudomonadota bacterium. Taxonomy (GTDB): domain Bacteria; phylum Babelota; class Babeliae; order Babelales; family RVW-14; genus GWF2-38-10. The sequence goes on along the minus strand of CAZLQB010000130.1, from coordinate 1,294 downwards.
TTAAGTTGCCAACGGTTGTGTGAACCGCAAGCCCTGCGGCAATCGGAAAAGCAAAAATCCCCATCAAGGGGATCAGTGCCAAAAATATAAACCACAGTGCATCAACGCTTGTAAACATTGAAAGTTTAATGAAAACATTTCCAACACCGAGAATAACGGTGATGAGAAAAAGAAATAAGAAAAAGATATAGAAAAATCGTCGGAGAAAGAACAAAAAAAGCATTAATCACGATCTTCATCAGTGAGTGTTTCACTTATTTCTGAGTCAATAACACGTACACGTTCGATCTTAACGGTTTTGCCCGTTGCTGGGTCTATCTCAAAACAAACACCGTTCAATTCGATTGCGCCACGCCTATCAACCACAAACTTACCTAAATGATTGGCATACAAAAACTTATTCAATACACCTTCAACCTGCATGCCAATAACCGAATTGACCGCGCCAGAATAACCAACATCTGTCAGATAGCCGGTTCCCTTGGGCAGAATTTGCTCATCGGCCGTTTGGACATGGGTATGGGTACCAATAATGGCAGAAACTTTGCCGTCCAGAAAAAAGCCCATTGCCCGCTTTTCGGCCGTTGCCTCGGCATGAAAATCAACAATAACAATGTTTGTTTTGGTGTTCAAAAAGGTCAATAACGACTCAGCAGCCCTAAAAGGACAATCCAGAAGGTCTCGAACAAAAACTCGTCCATGTAAATTAACTACCGCTGCGGTATAGCCACAAACTTCAAAAAAGGCATACCCTTTTCCTGGGCAGCCGGCCGGGTAATTAGCCGGCCGAACCAAATCATCTCGTTGTTTAATGACGCTGTGCAGCTCTCGGTTTTCCCACACATGGTTGCCCGTTGTAATAATCGATGCTCCATTGTGCTTGAAAAAATCAAGAGCCTTTATCGAAAGCCCTCTTCCATTTTTATTGGAATTTTCACCATTTACAATAACAGCATCAATTGAATACTGTGCTTTGAGCTTGGGCACCCATTTTTGGAACATTACCAAACCTGGTTGCCCAACAACATCACCGATAAAAAGGATTTTTATAGTTTTATTACTCATAATTATCGAGCGGCCTGAATAAATCGTTTCTCACGAATAACGTTTACTCTAATTTCGCCTGGGAATGCCAACTCTTCCTCAATTTTCTTCGCAATATCACGAGCAAGCATTGCAGCCTTCTCGTCGGTCAAACGATCTTCATCAACAATAACACGGATTTCACGTCCTGCCTGCAAGGCGTAAGCCTTCTTGACCCCGTCAAAGCTATTAGCAAGGGTTTCAAGATCTT
>CAZLQB010000129.1:0-2850 GCA_964561585.1 uncultured Pseudomonadota bacterium | reverse complement strand
TATTGCAACGAATGTTGATCCTTGACCGACATTTTTGGTGTTGCAGGTGACGGGGTAAATTGCAGGAATTAACATATGGTCTCCACAATAAAAGAGCCGCTTAATCTTCTACGATGTGCCCATTGTAGCATAAAACAAATAACATTGGGGAGTTATTATGGCCCGATTCGCGATGTCGTTTCACAGAATATTATGTTAATGAAGCAGAAAGAGCGAGTAAGAGGCCCTCTTTTTTTGTGTATCATTATGATGCACTTTGATGAGATGAGCTTTAAAGCGTGGTTTTTTTGGTATTAAAAAATAGTTACGAACAATATTGTTCGTAACTATTTTTTAATATTAGATAAAAGTGGCTTGTTAAAGCAAGAATTAAGTTTTTTTTACAGAAAATTAAGGGTGATGGTTCGAGGCAAATTATAAAAAATAGTGTCCCCCAACCGCCAATAACGTTTTATTGATAAAATAATAAAACATAGGGGAAGCGACGTCTGGGGCTTGTTTTTGGATTGATTGTTTGGTTTAAATAGCAGCCATAGCGCATTCGGTGAATATTGGCGTTTTATATTTGGTTAATTATTGAAGCTTTTATTAACAAAAAAAATTGATTAAAATAACAAGCATATTGCATAATGTGCATTGAGTTTAAATACTTAAATTTTTTCGAGGCAATAGGATTTTTTATGTACGACAAAAAAAACGATCGCGATATTATAGAAATTAATGAAAAAATTGATGAATTAATTAACGATGATGCTTTTCTTGCGCAATTGGTGCAATCAGGCAAAAAGGTCATTGAGGTTGGAACTCTTTCGGAGCCGTTAAAAACGAGCTTTGAGCAAGTAATCGAAAAAATAGACAGCTTATGTGCTGATGTTTTGAATAAAAAAGAAGAGATTCTTTCAAAAAATTCGTTAATCACCAAGCGGGTTGATGTTTTGCTTGTGTCTGAAAAAGTGCAGATCGACCAGGATGATTATAAAAATTCTGAAAAAAGTGTTATTCAATACGGTGTTTTGCTTGATAATATTTGTGCCGAATTGCGTGATGAATCTGCTTGGTTTACGCTTTTTTTGAGCGGTAAATCGCCAGCTCATGTTATTGTGCGCAATGATTCCCCCAGCTTTTTTGATGCGGTAGCGCAAGCAAAGGTTAAGGGTATTAGGGGTCACATAAAATCAATGAATCGAGACTTAGAGATAAGCTTTTCACGTTATAGCTATGGATTTGATGAGCAACTTAAGCGAATTGCCTATATTGAATCATTGATCAAAAAAGAAGTCGCATAAAAAAAGCGCGTAACGGTTATCGAAGATTTTCAATGATGTGCGTTTGCCTTACCGTTTCTTGTGTGCCATTCATAACGTTTTTGATGACAATGGTTCCTGTTTTTTGTTCATCATCCCCCAATAATAAGAGGTATTGAGCACCCATTTTGGCGGCATGTTCTAAACGCTCCTGTGGCGTGGTGAAATTAAGAACAATGTCGACGCATTTGCCATGGTGACGTAAGATTGAGGCCATAAGTAGCGCCAAGGTGTTTTGGGCTTGATTGAGGGGAACAATAACGTGAAGCACTGGCGTTGGGGGTAATGTTAACGTGTGGGCAATTTTGAGAATGGCATCGATGTTGATTTGTGCCTGTGTTACATTTACATGGCTTTCTACAAGGTCGACTTGGTTGCCATGAGCAAGCGAATGCGTTTTGTTTTCTGATCGTGCAGAGAATTCGAATTGAGTTTTATTGTTGTTGTTTCCTGGTATATGCAAAGCCGGATCGATAATAAAACTTAGCGAGAGGATTTGTAGTGCATCGATTAACGATTGCCGTTCTTGTTGGCACGTTGGGCATAAAACATCCAAAAGTTGAATGCTTTTTTTTGAACCCTTCGCAATTGTTTTATTATATTTTTCTTGGTCCTTAGGGCAGCCTAAAAAGTTTATTTTTAATGTATACATATCAATCATAAGCGTTTCACTAAAAAACATATCAAGTATTTTGATCAGCCAAGCATCATCAAAGATATTTTTTTGTTGTTGTACGGCTAGGTTTACGTTAATCGGTTGACCTGCTGTAATGGCGTCGAGCGCAAAAAGTTTTTGTGTTTGTGATGTGTATTGGACCGGCGCCATGTGTTCATGAAAATTACACAAAGATAGATGTTTTCTGAGCTTTTCTATAATCAGGTTAATCGTTAAAATTGTTTGAGGGGTATTCATAGTCTATCCTTTGTTTTTAGGCCAAAATATTAACGACAAAAAAAGAGCGGTAAGCGTTTACATTTTATTAAATTTAGTTTTAACTGTAATTCAGTGTAAAAAAGAGATAAGGTTGTTTTTACCGTAGGCGGTTCCTAATGAGCAAAATCGTATTGGTTACTGGTGGGGCTGGTTATATAGGATCACACACCTCTTATCTTCTTTATAAGCAAGGCTATCAAGTAATTATCCTCGATAATCTAGTATACAATCAACCATTTGCGTGTCCATGGGCAACCTTTATTAAGGGTGATTTTGCCGATCATAGCATTTTGGATGCAATCTTTTCTAAATATAATATAGATGTTGTTATGCACTTTGCGGCGTTTATTGAAGTTGGGCAGTCTGTTTTAGAGCCAAAGCGTTTTTACGAAAATAATGTTGTAAAGACCATTCGATTGCTCGATAAAATGCTCGACGTCGGGGTAAAGAGATTTGTCTTTTCATCGAGTTGTGCCGTTTATGGGCCACCTAAATATGTTCCTATTGATGAAAATCATCCATTTGCGCCATTAAGTCCATATGGAAAAAATAAATTAATTGTCGAATACGTTTTGCAAGATTATGCACAAGCGTATGGGTTGCACTATGTTT
>CAZLQB010000128.1:0-2892 GCA_964561585.1 uncultured Pseudomonadota bacterium | reverse complement strand
ATCAACTTGGTCAAGAAGGGCATACACTTTGGGTTGTGCGCCCGAAAATTCTTTGCGCATGCTCATAAGGTCGTTGGTTATTTGTTTATACAGCGTTTGTACCTGGTCCTGGGTATTTGACCGCGGCGTTGCGAAAGTTGTTTGCATTATGCCCAAAAAAAGTAATCCGACCATTATATTTCTCATTACCATCTCCTTGCTTCTCCCTACTATACCAATCGTTTTTACTGACTCCTTTTAATTGTCAGCTAGTTCTTATTACTATAAAATGAGTTGGCCTAATGTCAAAGGATCTTAAAAAAAGGAAGAGGAGAATACGTATGAAAAGGCAATTCGGCTTTGCGCTGGTTCTTGTTTTGGCATTTTCTCATGCCATGGCAACAACTGAGGCGCTATTTTCACCCGATGATCGACCCAAAATTCGGTTATTGAGTCTTCTTGCGGCAGCCAAACAAAAAATTTATGCAGCCGTTTATATGTTTACCGATAAAGACATTGCCCAGGAATTGGTGACGGCAAAAAAGCGGGGTGTTGATGTTCGCATGGTAATTGATCCAATTTCGACCGATCCACGTTTTGCTCAAGTTTTTACGCTGGTTAATAATAGCATTCCGGTGTTTGTGTTTGATACCAAACAACACCATACAACTAAGCCGGCCGCCCGTGCTTTTGCGCCGCTGATGCATAATAAATTTGCGGTAATTGATGGAGTAATTTGGACAGGATCATTTAATTGGACGATCAGTGCCAATGGCCGAAACCAAGAAAATGTGGTTATTCTCGATGACAAAAAAACGCATCAAAAATATGAAGACCAATTTGCTATTTTAGTGCAGAGATGTAAAGCATTAAACGAAGTTAACGCATCAGAAAAAGAAAATGTTTTACGTCAGACGATGAAAAAATGAGATCCTTTTTTCATTACTACTCCTTTCTCCTTTTTCATCACCATCTTTCATGGTAGACCTCTTTTGCAAAAGATCAAGAAATAATTTTGAGCGATTAAATTTTGATAATAATAGTGTTGAAATATTTTTGAAAAAGAGTGATTGTTGAGTGGGCGAATTCTTTTTTTGCAATCTCCTTGACGATTGCCACCACAGAATGGTATAAACAAAAAAGCCTTGGTGGATGACCAAATCATTCTTCAGGGAGGAGCAGGAGGGAACGGCCTGCATGAATGAGCGACATCATTTTAAAATAATAAAAAGGGAGAGAGGATGTTTCATTTCACCTTCTTCAGAAAAAAAATAGTTTTATGGATTTTGTTTGCCGTTGCGTCACTCAAATTGGGTGCAACGCCGATGAACAACGTTTCCGATTCGCAACCTTTTCATACTATTCAATGTTCCGATTTATTTTATACAAAAAAACAAAAGGGCGAAATTCGCCTTCACTTATCGCCATTTTTTCAACACGCCGGCGCGGCACGTAACGATAAAGGGCGCAGAGTTCCGTTGGGTGAGCGTCTGGGTCATTGGAATATGAGTGGGTTGTTTTTTGGAAAAGCAGCAGCGCCGTTAACGGCGCCAGGGGCTTTTGATACGGATTATCCGGCAATAAAAGCGGCAGAGGGTTTTCTTAAGGCTCTTACTGATAATGCCGGGATTGAGACGCCATCGCCTTTTGATAATTTTAAAAACTTGGAAAAGGAAGATCTTTTTTCAACAGATAATACCGCCAGTTCTTTTGTTGCCGTTGACGTTGAACACGAAAAGCTTGGTTTGCGTACCCAATTATCGTGCGATTTTGGTTTTGGGTTAGGGATTTCTATAAAGGGTGGCGTTGTTGATTATAAGGAGCGCCCTCATTTTGGGGTAGTTGGTTTATCAGGAGATCTTTCGCACATTCCTCCTTTGCAGCAACCACCAAATGCAGGCACGCCAGAAATTGATCCAGTAAAGGTTGCTGCAAATCTAGCACCAAGTGCTGGTGAGAATAAAGATGCGCATTATACGGTTTACAATATTTTATTTGCTCCCACCGCCCGCGAAAAGTTATTTAAAGAAATAGGCCTTGATATTGGCGAAGTGCGTGAAACATGCCTTGAAGATACGCACATGCAATTATATTGGCACTTCCCTTATGAAATGAAAGAAAAAGGCGAATTGTCGGTGACCATGGTGCCGTGTTTTGCCGTTGGCGCTTGGATCCCAACAAGCCCCGTTAAAGACCAAGATAAAGCGTTTTCGATTGATACCGGCAATGGCGGCTTTTATGGCTTTACGCTTGAAGGCTCATTGGCTTTTGATTTTCCTAAATTGGTACAAACAAGTTTTGGTGGTGGCGCAGTAATATCGATGGAAAAAGATTTCAAAAATTATCGTGTGCCGTCGTCAAATCCAGTTGATCCTGCGACCGATCCTGTGACTTATTATCCAATAAAACAAAGCGGTTTTTATCCCTGGAAAACAACCATTGCTCGTAAACCCGGGGTAACCTGGTACGGAAACGCTTCTTTTAAGGCGGATGGGTTTAATGACGCGTTATCATTATATTTTGATTATATTTACACCTACCACCAAAAAGATTCTATAACCCTTCGAGAAACAAATGAAACGCGCAGTAAGGCCTTTGCGCTTGGGGTACAAAAGCTCGAAGAAGAATCAAATTGGAAAACCCAGCTGATCAATATTGGCCTTGATTATCGCATAAACCCTAATTTGGCGTTTGGCGGAGCGGTACAATCGATGATTGGTGGCGTCAGGGTATTTAAAACCACCACGGTTATGGGTTCAATGACCTTGAGCTTCTAATTCAATTTTAAATAACGATTCTAACGATTATTTTGAGGACGGGCTGCTAATTTAGCAGCCCGTCCTTCATTTTTTGATCTTTTTGGCATAATAAGGGCCTTTGTTGAAAGAGCGCTTATTTGTTAAACTGTAATAT
>CAZLQB010000127.1:0-2918 GCA_964561585.1 uncultured Pseudomonadota bacterium | reverse complement strand
AGCAAAAAGGATTAACGCATGAATGTTGGCCTTATTGGATTGGGTAAAATGGGGCAGGCAATTGCTCATCGCTTATTAAAAGCAGGCCACCAGGTTTTTGGTTATGATACAGCTAAGGATAACGTTAATTACATTAAACAAATTGGTGGTCAAGGCGTTGATAGTTTAGCTTCACTTGTTGGGCAAGCTCGTGTCATTTGGCTTATGGTTCCGGCAGGAAAACCGGTCGACGATGTTATTGCCGAGCTTAAACCAAGCCTAAAATCTGGTGACATTATTATTGATGGTGGGAATAGTCATTTTAAAGATTCTGTTCGCCGTTATGATGAGCTAAAAAAAATAAACGTTCATTTTCTTGATTGCGGAACTTCGGGCGGGGTTCATGGCAAAGATCTTGGATTTTCGTTGATGGTTGGTGGCGACCGTGGTGCATTTGATCAAATTGAACCATTATTCAAAGACCTTGCCGCTCGCAAAGGGTATGCATATTTTGGCCAATCTGGTTCAGGGCATTATGTCAAAATGGTGCACAATGGTGTTGAATATGCATTGCTTCAGGCTTATGCCGAAGGGTTTCATCTTCTTAAAGAAGGCGCCTACAAAGATCTTGATCTAGAAAAAGTGTGCCAGGTTTGGAATGGTGGCTCGATTATTCGGTCATGGGTTGTTGAGCTTGCACGCGAAGTATTTGAAAAGGATCAAGAGTTAACATCTATCGGTGGGCAAATAGGTGAAAACAAAACGGGGCAATGGACCGTTGATGAAGCTCGCGAGCGAATGATTCCGGTCAAAACACTTGCGCAGGCCCTAGCTATTCGTGCATGGTCACGAGAAACCGGTGGCAACTATGCAACAAAAGTTGTGGCAATGTTACGTAATCAATTTGGCGGGCATTCGGTAAAGGGGAAATAAGTGAATCCTAAAAAAATTATTGATATCAGTTGGTCAATTAGTGAGAATATAACAACGTACAAAAATCGTAAATTTGTTTCAATTACCCCCATCAGAAAATTTGAAGAGGGCGGGCATCGTGAGTCGACCATTACTCTGTGGTCGCATACCGGAACGCATATTGACGCGCCGGCACATTTTATAGGTGATGGCGCAACGATTGATGCCATTGATTTACGGGCGGTCGTTGGTGCATGCAAGGTTTTGGATTTTACCGATATTGAAGATCATATAACGGTAGACGATCTTAAACGTTACGAAATTATGACCGGGGATATTGTGCTTTTAAAAACAAAAAATAGCCAATGGCCTGAGGTTGGTATTGATAATACAGCGTTTGTTTATCTTGATGCGATGGCTGCCGAATATTTAGTAAAATGTGGTATTCGTTCAGTTGGTACCGATCATCTTGGTATCGAGCGAGGTCAGCCAAATCATGAGACACATATAACACTGTTGCAAGCTGGTGTGATAATTATCGAGGGTTTAAGGTTGAGCCATGTAGATGCCGGGAATTATTTTCTGTGTTGTTTGCCGTTGGCAATTCAGGGTGGCGATGCAGCTCCAGCCCGAGCAGTTTTATTAGCCTTTTAGCGAGCCGCCAATTTTTTGACGTTATCTTCAGAATATGGCATTTTATCGGCTAGGAACATTTCTTTTATACTTGGTGCAAAGATTTTTTTAGGAATCATTGCGGTGACAATTTCTTTTGTGCTGCGCTCGGTTTTTGCATCATTATCATAAACATTAATCGTATAATTAGTTTCTTTATGGTCAATATTTACCATAACATCGTGGCGCTTTGGATAAAACTTTTCAAGTTGCTGAATAATTTCTGGCAAGAAAACAAATACTGGCATAGGGAAGGTTGGAAGTTTTTTACGATAGTAGCTATTGTTTTTTCCCCAACGTAGCCATAATTCTGCGTGTCCAGGCTTATATTGCCCCAAGGTAAGTTCTATCTGGGTTAGTTTTTTTGCACAATCATTATCTGTTGTAAGATTAAATCGGCGTTGCGAATGATCATCCTTGGTAGATATGAAATCCAGTTTCTGGATGCTGTCACCATTTGAATAGAAGTGGTAAACCGATTTAAATATTGGGCTTTCAATGAATAGCTTGGTTTCACTTTGTATTGGGGTTCCAAGTAAAATTGCCTTATCGATAACCAGGTTTTGTTTATACATTTTTTCGGCACGAGCAAGATTGAGAATTACATTTCCGCCATGGCTATGGCCAATAAGCGTGATTGAAAGATCTGGGTCGTTAATTTTTTTAATTTCAGCAACAAGTTGTTGATAAAGCATGCTTGAGGCATTAACACGCTTTCTTTGTGATAATCGTCCACTCCAGCCAAATGTATAGCATGATAATTGGACATCGGGAAGACTTTCTTGATAAAAATCGGTAAGCATTGCTGACGAAATTTGGGCAGAGGTTTTTGGAGTTTCTATGCTAACGGGATGCAATCCATCGGGGCCATTTGGTTGATATTTAAAAATGGTATTGCGTTTAAGCTCATCAAGATAAATTTGGTAGATTGATTTATTGAGGGTTCTCCCCCTAACCAAAAAGGTATGTAGTGCCGCACCCATGCATTCTAGCGATGGTATTGGGAGCAGTGTTCCATGAATAAGGACAACAATGTGGCGTTTGGTTTTTGGGGTTAATGGAACAACCTTTTTTTCAGGGATGGTGAGGGTTGCGACAAAAGGTTTAGGGGTCGGTTTTTTTTTGCATCCGGGGTTGCATAAAAGTATGCCGAAAAGAATAAGCCTAAATTTGCTTGAATAAGTCATAGCTTTTGTCCTAAAAACATAAGGGTTTTTGATTCCATAGCTAATAATAGCAGATTTAGCGGTTCTGCGCTAATGGCATCTATGAACAAGAAATAACTGTTTTTTTCAGGCTGAATTTATTTGGCGGTCGGTTTCTTATCTTGTACCGAATACCCAAGGTTTTGTAGT
>CAZLQB010000126.1:0-2986 GCA_964561585.1 uncultured Pseudomonadota bacterium | reverse complement strand
ATGCGCAAAGAATTTTCGGGCGCACAACCCAAAGTGTATGCCCTTCTTGACCAACTTGATCGGATAAATAAACTCACAAAAACTATATATCAAAAAAAACAGACCCTCGAATCACAAATCAACAACACAAATAGCAGCGCCAAAAATCTGCTTGCCGAAAATAAGGACTTAAAAACCGAGGTAACAGCCCTTAAGCAAAAACTTGATACCGCAAGCAAGTTTATTGATAACACGAATAAACAACTGGATGCTGAAATAAAGCGCGCCGAAAAAAGGTCAAAAGAAAAAAAAGACCTTCTTGGCAAAATCACTCAAATAGAGAACGAAAAAAATCTAAAATCGCTTGATGATAAATTAAAAGACAAGGTAAATAAGAGCGTTGAAGCAGAAGTTGCGGCCCAACTTAAAAATCTAGCAGAAGATCAAAGCTTAAACCTTACTTCGACTTCGGCACCCAATTCACCACGTTGATCCTTAACGCCTTTAATACTGACGTCATCGGCCAAAAAGTACTCGACTTGCGCACTAAAATCTTCTTGTAGATTAAAGTTTTTTTGAACTTGTGCGTGAACTTGATCATTAATGTTTACTGAAACGGTCCCTTTAATACCACCTCGACCTGATTGATCGGTAAAGTCTGGCGCTATTTGGACATATTTGAATGGCCGCGTTAGCTTCTCCAAAAATGTTGTAGCCTTTGGCAATTTGTCCTTGCTTCCCAAAACGATGTTGTGCAAATTTTGCTCAAGCATGGCAAACAAATCGGTCTGTAATTTTGCATTTTCGGAGCCTACCAATAACAACCCAATAATCTGTTCTTCGGTCAATTCAGGGGTTGATTCAAGAATGATTGTTGGTTTTTGCAGTGAACCGGTAGCCTGCAACGTCACCACATATTTATTGATACGATTCCGGGCAATAAGATCAATCATCGGATCATTAAGTTGGTTGGTAATAAACTGAATTTTACCGTACTCAATATTAAGTTTATTGTGTAAAAATTTCAGGTGCCCACTATCCAAACTTATTGTTCCGGTTATCTGAGGAATTTGGGCAATGTTTTGTCCATGAGCATAACGAACACGAATATCAACGCTTGCCGCCGTTTCTAAGGCATCGGTTCGCGCATGAATTGGTTGCTCACTCAAAATATGTAAATCAACTTTTAAGCGTTCTTTTATGGGTATAAAACTGCCCAACGAACCAGACATCACACCATCAGATCCTTGTGAAAAAATATTGTCCTTTAATAATGCCTTTTTCAAAACAATCGTCCCCGAAAGATTAAGGTCATGGTTTGGCACCTTATTGACCAAAAGATTTCCATAAATAAACCCATAAAAATCTCGTTTCCAATTAACAAAAAGATTATCTATCGTCAACGGAACGTGAATCATCTTAATACCATAAGCATCGTCCAAATGCACCGAGGCCTTATGGCAGTCAACGCGCCCCTTACAAAAATCAATATGTGCATCATTAAGGGCAAAAAATTTACGAGCAAAATCACATTCAAATGCAAATGCCAAATGCTCTATCAAGTTACGGTTTTCTGGCAAATAGATCTTGCCGTCTTGAAGGGATAATGAACCGGTTACATGAGAAAAATCACGTTGATCGACCGTTATCTTAAATGCTGCTTTATCGCCAAGCACCAAACGTCGCGAATCTTGGTCAAAAAATGATCGCAACAAAGCAAACTGTATCGACCCTTCAAGAATGCGTTTTTCTGGATCATTGGTCGAAAAATCGATATATTTTTTTCGGTTAATACTATATTCCCAACGCTTCAAATAAATGTTTGGTTTATAAGGAGCAATAACTCGGTAAAAGCCCTGCGGCGTTTTTCCTTCAAGCGTTATTTCATCATTTGCCACCACATAACCGCCCTTGCATGCAAAATAATTATTGGTATTTGAATTGAGCATAACCAATGTATAAGCTCCATCAATCTTACCTTCTTGATTAAAGTTTGCCGTCGCAACAAGATTATTTGGTTTGATTACCCAACTAAAATGAGATGATTTTTGTCCAGCCCCACCAAACGGTTTAATCGATCCTGGGTTACTCAGCCGAATTTGTCCGCGTTTATTTTCAATATCCCACGTAATGGTCCCATCAAAAATTCTATTTTCTGCCTGCTCTAACGCGAGAGCCGCCCGAACAAATTGCCCCTCACCATGAGCCAATGTTAACCCAATATGCTTAAACGGCACCCCTTTATACACCAAGTCATCAACACTCAGCGTTCCGGTAGTTCCTGTTAATGGAGCAAGGGTAGAAATGTTTATATCAAACGCACACAAACCCCCATGTTCTTCACTCGCCAAAGGCGATAAAAACTCAGGATCATGCAATTGCGAGAAAAAACGACCAAGATTAAGTGCTATGCTCGTTGGCAAATTACCCTGCATATGCACGATATCATTTGGTAAAAAGGTACACGATAACTGACCCTTTTTTTCTGTTTTTTCTTGGAGCATAAATTGTTTTTTATCATCAGACCATTGTCCGGTCATAAGATATTCATTAACCGGATCAAATGCCGCATGGCTTAAATGCTGAGAAAGGTTAAAAATCCATTTACGGGTTATGGGGTCCTTTTTGAGTGTGCATGTTCCATGCATTTTTTGAAAGAGCGGTTTTTTGTTAACAAAGGCATCGAGATTATCGATAACAATCGTTCCATCAAAACCCTTCGTTTTTAGCTCATGCTTTTTTTCTTTGGTTAGCTCAAAGGAGCCACTCATTAATAATCGTACAGGTAATTGGTTGTGCTCAAGCGTAAGATCAAAATTATTGAGGCGAACCAGGCGAACCGATATTGGAGTTTTTTTGGGAGGTTGCGCTGTAATTTTTTGGATATGATTAACAACATCAAGCTGGCCGTTTGATATTGCGGTCCTCAGGGTAATATTGTTAATCGTCACAAACAAATATATTTTCTTCTTCAATAAATAGGTCAACGGCGATACGTGAACTTTCG
>CAZLQB010000125.1:0-2991 GCA_964561585.1 uncultured Pseudomonadota bacterium | reverse complement strand
TATTAAATATCTTTGTTCAAGCTTTTCGCTATGTAGTATTTGGTTATATTTTTTGATGACGTTTGCTTTTTTGGCGTCTCATGTGCAAAAAATAAATCCCAAAGTATCTTGAGTTTTTGGGGATTTGTTTCCAATTCGGTGTCGATAAAGGCGATTGTTGATCGTGGCGTGGCCAGAATATTGTTTGTGTATATAGGAAACGTTAGCCGTCTGGTATTGTTGTTTTGCTGGTTGTTTATAATGTTAATAATAATGCTTGCATCCCTATTAATTTTTTCTGCGAGTGCTTTATTTTGTGGCGGTGCTTTTTTGTAGGGGCTTCCATCTACCTTTTTCGATAAAACGAGGTAATTCATGTCGGTGAGATCATGTGGTCGGTTAGGTCTGTGATAGAGCCATTTTTCAATTTTCTCAACCGTTGTTATTTTGTTTACCGGGTCGTCAATAAGCTCATGAATTTTATCAAGAATAATAAGGCGCATTATATTTTGTTGCGGTGCCTCGGGGTTACATCCTATTTTTATAAAAAAGAGGGGAAGCGAAGGATGAGTGAGAACCATTTTTGACACGAGAAAGCATGTTGTTTTTAGCTTGCCGGATAAGGTGTATACCGTAAAGCCATTAGACTCAAGTGCCCCTTCAATCTCATTTTTTGAGGAGACGTTGCAATTACCGTTGAATACATCAGTGATTTTTTGATCGACTGATGTAAAAAGCGGGTCCAGGATTTTTTGTAGGGTTGATGGTGCTGTATATTTTTCAATAAATAGATGTTCTTTGGGTGTTGTTGCATTCAACAAGCAGACGATGGAAAAAATAGTTACTAAAGCGAAGGGGTGTAGCGCTTTGAAAAAAGCATTACACCCGATTGTGATTTTTTTTTTATGCAGGATTGTGAAATACATTGCCATTTATTTCAATGCGGGCATCGCTGAGTACATGAATATCGATGTCGGCCGTAGGGCCTTGATCACTGTTGCCAAAAACAATTCCTTTATCCATAGACTGTGTTGCTGCTTCGTTGACAAACAAGCAACGATCAACCCAAATCTCATTGTTTCCGGTTGGATATTCACCGCCGATTGTTATAAAGTTGCCATCTCGTGACCAGGATAGCGCATTAATATAGGATCCGTAATTTTGAGAAGTCGCTGGAGCGAGAGATGTTCCATTAAAGCGATATATTTGGATTTCATCGGTGTAATTTGAATTACCGCCAAATGTGGTAGGATAGTACCCGCCTATTGCCATATATTGGCCATCCGGTGACCAGGCGATTGCGTTAAGGACCGATCCATATTCTTGGTTGATTACCGAGGTAAGTGTAGTACCATTAAATCTGTAGATTTGAAGCTCAGGCCCAGCAGAAGGGCCGCTTCCTCCAATTGCTAAATAGCGACCATCTGGTGACCAGGCAACTGAAAAAATGTAGCTACCATAATCTTTAGCATCAACGAGAGAAAGGACGCTACCGTTAAAGCGGTATACTTGTAGCTCATTACCAGAGGTTGGAGCATTACCACCAATAGCCAGGTAGTTTCCATCGGGAGACCATGCTATTGTATAAACAGATGTTCCATAGTCTTGTGAGTTTACGGTGGTGAGCGCTGTTCCATCAAACCGGTAAATCTGAATTTCATCGCCTGACGTTGGAGTGTTGCCGCCGATTGCTAGGTATTTGCCGTCTGGTGACCATGCCACTGAACTAATAGTGTTACCATAATCTTGCGAGATTACTGCTGCAAGTGAACCTCCATTATATCTATAAATCTGTAGCTCATTAGTATTTGCAATTTCTCCGAATTGTTCAGGAGTTTGGCCACCTATTGCCAGATATTGGCCATCAGGAGACCAGGCAACTGAATTAATAGAGCTCCCATAATTTTTTGAATCCGTTTTTGAAAGCGCTGAACCACTAAAATTATAGAGCCATAACTCATTGCCACCGTAAGGGTTTATACCGCAAATTGCCAATTGGTTTCCGCTTGGTGACCAGGCAGTTGCTAAGACTGATGAGCCAGATGTGCCATAGTTGTCCCAGGTTGTTGTAATTAGTGCATTTAATTTGTTATCTGCGAGGCTATCGAGGTTCACTTTGTTATCGAAATATAGTCGCCCTTTTGTTAATCGTAGTCCTGTATGAGTGCTTTTTAGCGAGCACCCATTGAATGCAAGCGCCGATGAAGAATCGTTCATTACGATTAAATCTTTGTTTTCTGTTGCTGGTGCATACGAAAAGGTTGTTCCATGATCAAACATCAAACAACTTTGTGACGCAATATAGCTTGGTGCAATTGAGCGGTATACTATGGCTGATGTTCCGGTTATTTCTACATCATTGTGGATAAATAATTGTCCTTGGTTGAAATACCAATCATCGGCGAGTGCCAAAACCACATTGTCCAGAATAAGCTTGCTTAGTGATGATGATAAAGTAAGTGCAGGAGCTCCAGGGAAAGAGTGTTTCGTGTTAATGACCATGTTGCGTAATGTCACTGTCGTGGCATTGTCCAAGAAAAGCTGAGCATTACTACCAAAGCTAAGCGTGTTTCCACGCCCGTCGATGATCAAATTTCCGCCGCAATGCAAAATCTTGTCGGCTGGAATGGTCAGATTACCACCCATAATAAGCGATGAACCATAACTATAAATACGACCGCTATCAGAAAAGGTAACGCCGTTATCTAATAATACATCGTGCAATAAGGTCATTGTGCTTGTGCCTCGTAAATCAATAGCACCAGAAATCGAAATATTTGTATCTAAAAATAAATTTGAGCCATGATTTGGTCCCGGAATAACGGTAAAACCTTTGCCAAAACACACAATTCCGCGGGCATAATCTCCATCGCGAAAAACATACGGGTTTGATTGATAATTAACGGTTGATGTACCATCGAGACTTGTTGCCTGAATAGTTGCATAGATAATCATCAAGGGTAAAATGTTTGCCAAAAAAAACATACATTTCTTCATTGCGCTATTCTCCTT
>CAZLQB010000124.1:0-3011 GCA_964561585.1 uncultured Pseudomonadota bacterium | reverse complement strand
AGTCACGGTGCAATTGCCCCATTGCTTGCAGAATTTCGTATTACCAAAATGGTTGCCGTTCCTGAGTTTTTAAAAATTTTGATGGCGCGTATTATGGCCAAAGTGCATGATGCTGGGCGACAGGCCACTGTTGCGCGGTTGATGCATATCAGCCCGCGGCTTCCTTGGTGGCTGCGGCGCTTACTTTTCCGTTCAATTTTGAAGCCAATGGGAGGGTGTCTTGATGTTGTTGCATCGGGCGGTGCGCCACTTGACCAAGAGCTTGAGCAGCAGTGGAATGCTCTTGGTATACAGGTTATCCAAGGATATGGATTGACCGAGACGTCACCGGTGATATCGACAAATACTTTTGCTGACCATCGACCAGGAAGTGTTGGCAAAGTTGCCCCCAATGTTAATCTTCGTTTAACGGGCGATGGGGAAATTCAGGTTAAAGGTGAAAGTGTATTTCAGGGCTACTTCAAAAATGAGCAAAAAACGCATGAAGTATTTACCGACGATGGATGGTTTATGACCGGCGATATGGGTGCAATTGATGTCGATGGTTTTTTGTTTATCAAGGGGCGGCGCAAATACATGATTAAAGGTTCTGGTGCGCAAAATGTGTATCCAGAGGATATTGAAGAATTTTTGAATCGAGAATCGGTTATCAAAGATAGTTGTGTTGTTGGCCTTGAGCAGGCTGGTGGTGCGGTTCAAATCCATGCCGTTTTATTGCTCAATAAAATGTTATCGCACATCGAGATTGACGCCTTGGTAGCCAATGTTAATAGCCAATTGGCAACGTACCAGGCAATTGGTGGTTGGACCGTTTGGCCAACCGAAGATTTTCCTCGATCGGCGACGAGAAAAGTAAAAAAGGAAGACGTAATATCATTTTTGAAGGCCGATAAAAAACAGGAGACTGTTCTTGGTGGCCAATTGACCGAAAGCCTTTTGATAAAGATGTTGGCGGCGATGACTGGCGTTCCTGTTCAAACCATTTCTTCAACCACCATATTAGTGCGGCAATTACATATGGATTCGCTCATGACCGTTGAGCTTTTTGCGCGAATTGAGGATGCATTAGGCATTTCGGTTGAAGGTTGGATTATTGGGCCGACAACAACGGTTGCCGATGTTCAAGGGTGGATTGACCACGGTGCTCCGGCACAAAAACCGGTGCGACTAAAATCATGGCCGCGATCATGGTGGGCACAATTTATTAGGGCTATTGGCCAACCCTTTTTTTGTTTTTTCATGCGCTTGTTTATACGGGTACGCGTCGAAGGACTGGAGAATCTTCAAGGTTCCGTTCGTACCCATTCGATTACGCCACAGGCGTGGCTTCACTCAGGGCGAACGGATTTTAAAAGCACCGTTCGTGGTGAGGGCGAGTTTAGCGAGCATCTCGAACCACTGCCCATAGGGCAACGGTGCTTAAGTGAGGGGCCATGTATTTTTATGCCTAACCACGTGAGCATGATTGACCCCTTTTTTATCATAGCGGCGTTACCGGCAAAAATACGCCGACGTATTTCATTTGCATCAGCACAAGATGTTTTGTATAAAGATTTTTGGTATTTAGTGCCGGTTGCCGAATTATTTGCGTACACCTTTCCATTTCCCCGTAAAGAAACCGAAAACGTTGTGCAAGGGCTAACGCTTATGGGAAAAGTTCTTGATAATGGTTATTCGGTTGTTGTTTTTCCTGAAGGACAAGTTTCTCTTAATGGCCAATTGCAGCCGTTAAAGGCTGGCGCTGGGTTAGTGGCAAGCCAAATGATGGTGATGGTAATTCCTGTTGCTTTGATTGGGGTGCCTGCGATTATTGGGACCGATTCTGTATTTCCTTCGCATTGTGGCACGGTTACCGTTCGCTTTGGTAAACCAATAATGATGAGCCGCACAACATCCATTGCACAGGCAACGGCAGAGGTTGAGAAGGCGATGTTGGGCACTCAAGTAAAAACTGGTTGATGTACAAAATTGTTTGTTTATAATTGGTTTTGGTGAAGAAATTTTCAAACAAATAAAAGAAGGGTTTGTACATGAATAAGAAATTGATGGCCATTGCATTTACAGGTCTTGTTGCAAGTTCTCAGCTTGGTGCTTTTAGTCCGATTGCTTTGCACCGAGTATGGCTTTTACATAGATTTAATGATAGTAGAATAATGAGCGATGAACAGGTTGCAGGATTTACCGAAATGAAATTATCTGTTGCCAAAAGCTTGAGTGGCGTAGATTTGAAAGAAGCAGCATTGTGCAGAGCAAATTTACGTGGGGCTGATTTAAGTAATGCTGATCTGAGTAGTGTAGATTTATTAGATGTTTTGTGGGAGGGCACCGTGTTGAGTAACACAAATTTTGCTGGTGCAAAAAACATGTCTCCTGAATTTAAGGCATACGCAAGGAAACAGGTAGCTACTAACGTTCCCGAGTAATATTGATTTTTGATAAATAAGTAAAAGAGGCGGGCGATATTTTAACATATCGCCCGCCTCTTTTACTTATTTTGATCGTGCCCTTGCAATGAAAATCGATTGGTTTATAATCGGCCTTAGTCAAAATACATTTCTCAAAACAAACAAAGAAAGGTTTGTACATGCATAAGAAAATAGTAACGTTGTTATTTGCCGGAATATTAGCACATATTCAGCTTGGAGCTTATAATCAGGCGCATTTGGAAAAAGCGCTTGCTCTCGATGCTATTAATAAAAGTGGCCAAGTAGCAACCTATGAACAATGTGACTTAAGAGATACCGATCTGAGCGATGCTAATTTAGAAAGACTTGATTTGCGGGGTGTCGATTTTGGTGGTGCAAACTTAAAAGCGGCAAATTTGCGATGGGTCGACCTTAGGGGGACGAAGTCGCTTTGTGCAGATTTAGAAGGGGCTAATCTGGAGGATGTAAACTTAAGCAATACAGAACTTCGTTGGTCAAGTTTTTGTGGGGTAAATCTTAATGGCGCTAATTTTTCCCATGCTTGTTTTGTTGAATCTCGCTTTGACTGGTCCCTTTTAAGGGGTG
>CAZLQB010000123.1:1850-3058 GCA_964561585.1 uncultured Pseudomonadota bacterium | reverse complement strand
CCTAAGTTGCTAAAGTGACTGTCGACCCGAATATTAACGCGAAGAAGTAAGTAAATTATCAGTTGTTGTCGTCATCAATTTTAGGAATTTAAAGATATGCCAACGATAAACCAATTAGTGCGTGCTGGGCGTACAAAGTCGAAGAACAAAACGAAGTCACCAGCGCTGGTTTCTTGCCCGCAGCGTCGTGGAACATGCGTACGTGTTTCAACCATGACTCCAAAAAAACCAAACTCAGCGTTGCGAAAAGTCGCTCGTGTTAAATTAACAACGGGCAGAGAAGTAACAGCGTACATCCCCGGCGAAGGACACAACCTTCAAGAGCACTCAGTTGTTTTGATTCGTGGTGGAAGAGTAAAAGATCTTCCTGGTGTACGTTATCACATTGTTCGCGGTACATTAGACTCTGCTGGTGTTGTCGCAAGAAAACAAAGTCGTTCTTTGTATGGTGCTAAACGCAGTAAGAAAGCGCAATAAGAAGGAAATTAGCAATGCCTAGACGTAAAGTTGCAAGTTTTACACGTGATATTGGTGTAGATGCTCGATTCAGTTCATTTCTTGTACAAAAGTTTATCAACGTTATCATGGAACGCGGTAAAAAAGACTGTGCCCGTCGTATCGTTTATGAGGCTTTTGATGTATTACAAAGTAAAAGTAATGGCGATGATAAAAAAGCTTTTGCTTTGTTTGAAAAGGCTTTTGCAAACCTTAAGCCATATGTTGAAGTTAAAGCACGTCGCGTTGGCGGTGGTGTTTACCAAATTCCTACCGAAGTTAGACCAGAACGTCAAACTTCTTTAGCGTTGCGTTGGCTTATTGATGCCGCTGCAAACCGCTCGGATAAGACAATGGGTCTTCGTTTGGCCAGCGAGCTTTTAGAAGCCGCAGAAGGTCACGGAAACGCTATGAAGAAAAAAAATGATGTGCATAAGATGGCAGAAGCAAATAGAGCTTTCTCTCACTATGCCTGGTAATAAATGGGGGTACCGATGAGTCTTAAAGATAGGCTACATAAATGTCGAAATGCCGGTATTGTTGCGCATATTGATGCTGGAAAAACAACCACAACAGAGCGCGTTCTTTTTTATACCGGAGAATCGCATAAAATTGGTGAGGTTCATGAGGGCGAAGCAACCATGGACTGGATTGAACAAGAGCGTGAGCGTGGTATTACAATTACCGCTGCCGCGACGACTTGCCATTGGAAA
>CAZLQB010000123.1:0-1840 GCA_964561585.1 uncultured Pseudomonadota bacterium | reverse complement strand
ATTAACATCATTGATACACCAGGGCACGTAGACTTTACTATTGAAGTTGAACGTTCATTGCGAGTTCTTGATGGTGCCGTCGTTGTATTCTGTGGGGTTGGTGGTGTTGAGCCCCAATCAGAAACAGTGTGGCGACAGGCTGATCGTTATAGAGTTCCACGTATTGCATTTGTCAACAAGCTTGATCGAGTTGGCGCCGACTATTTCTCGGTGGTCGCCGAGACATTAAAAAAGCTTCATGGCAATCCATTGGCAATGCAAATTCCGGTTGGAGAATCTGAAAATTTCAAATCGATCATTGATGTGCTTGCGCGTAAAATGGTCGTTTTTGACGAGGCTTCACAAGGTTTGACCACTTCCTATGAGGATGTTCCAGCTGAATATAAAGAACAGGTTGAGACGCTTTATACAAAGATTGTTGAGCGAGCTTGTGATTTTGATGATGCTTTGGCCGAAAATTATCTTGATGGTAAGACAATAAAAGTTGAAGATGTTATGAAGGCTTTGCGTGCTGGTGTTCTTAGCCAGTCAGTTACGCCTGTTTTTTGCGGTTCTGCATTTAAAAATAAGGGTGTTCAATTAATGTTGGATGCTATTATTGATTACTTGCCGTCACCGCTTGACGTACCTCCAATCGAGGGTATCAATCCATCAACAAAAGAAAAAGAATCACGCGTAACCGATCCAGAAGGTCCCTTTTGTGCCTTGGCATTTAAGATAGCCGTTGATCCGTTTGTTGGTTCTGTAACTTTTGTTCGCGTTTACTCGGGTACGCTTGATGCAGGTTCATACATTTACAACGTTACAAAAAATCGCAAGGAACGCGTAAGCCGTTTATTGCGTATGCATGCCAATAAACGCGAAGAAATTAAATCAATTGGTGCTGGCGATGTTTGCGCGGTTGTTGGGCTTAAAGATGTTATGACTGGCGATACGCTTGCAGATGAAGATCATTCTATTATCTTAGAATCCATTAACTGCCCAGATCCTGTTATTAGCATGGCAATTGAGCCTAAGGGCAAGGGCGACTATGAAAAGATGGTTAATGCATTAAGAAAGCTTATGCAGGAAGATCCTTCATTCAAATTTACTTATGATAATGAAACCAATCAAACGATCATAAAAGGAATGGGTGAACTTCACCTTGAGATTATTGTTGATCGTTTATTGCGTGAATACAAAGTTGAGTCTAATGTTGGCAAGGCCCAGGTTGCTTATAAAGAAACCATTCAGCGAGAAGTTGAGTCTGAAGGTAAGTATATTCGTCAATCTGGTGGTCGTGGTCAATATGGTCACGTATGGTTAAGAGTTGCGCCTCTTGAACGCGGCAAGGGCTTTGAGTTTGAAAACAAGGTCGTTGGCGGTTCTATTCCTAAAGAGTTTATTGGCGGTATCGAAAAGGGTATCAAAGAGGCTCTTGGGTCTGGCGTATTGTCCGGCTATCCTTCGGTTGACGTTAAGGCAACCGTTTTTGACGGATCATATCATGACGTTGACTCGTCTGAAATGGCATTTACCATTGCAGCATCTATGGCATTCAAAGATGGATGCGCCAAGGCTTCACCGGTTATCTTGGAACCGATAATGAAGGTTGAGGTGCTGACGCCTGAGGAAAACATGGGTGATGTTATGGGTGACTTGAACTCTCGTCGTGGAAGAATTTTGGGTATGGAGGCTAAAAAAGGCGTTCAAGTAATTGATGCCGAGGTTCCTCTTGCTGAGATGTTTGGTTATTCGACGTCATTGCGTTCGTTGACCAGAGGTCGGGCAAATTATTCAATGCAATTTGAGATATACAGAGAAGTTCCGAAGAGTGTTCAAGAACAAATAGTTGGTAAAA
>CAZLQB010000122.1:0-3070 GCA_964561585.1 uncultured Pseudomonadota bacterium | reverse complement strand
AATAACGCAGAAAAAATTATGAGAGTACTACCTCTCCAACTCCTCATTTTCTTCATCATGTACCCTTTTTAAAGTAAACAGTCTCTCTCGCTCAATTACTACCAAAACGCTCCCGAATCCTCGGGTATAAGTATTATTCTTCATCCTCCTTATTTTGAAAAATTACACAAACAAATTTTTTTGAACAAATAAAAAGATACTCAAGCAATGTTGCTTGAGTATAAAAATCTTTATGAAAAAAAAGCAAGGAGATTTAAACAAGATTGTGCTTATTGCTTTTTCTTACGCTTCTTGGTGGTTTTTTTAGGCTTTGCCTCAGAATCCTTACCGTCTTTTTCTTTCCCATTTTTTTTGGGTTCGGTGCAAAATGGCGATCTTACAAGGGCTTGTGCAATAACCTCGTCCATTGTTTCAACATAAGAAATTTGCAATGTTTTATCCAATTCGTGTGCAAATTCTTTGATGTCTTTTGCATTGCTTGCCGAAACAATAACCTTGGTAATTCCTAACCGACTGGCGGCTAATAATTTTTCTTTTAAACCACCAACAGGCAAAACACGACCGCGCAAGGTCACTTCGCCCGTCATGGCAACATCGTGGCGCATAGGCACCTTGGTTAATGCTGATGTAATGGCTGTTGCAATCGTAATGCCAGCAGACGGACCGTCCTTAGGAATTGCACCTTCAGGTACGTGTACGTGTACATCAAGATCCGAATAAAAATTCTCTTTAAGCCCAAGGTCTTTGGCTCGAGAGCGAAGGTAACTCATGGCCGCTTGCGCAGATTCCTGCATAACTTCGCCGAGTTGTCCGGTCAGGGTTAATGCACCCTTTCCCTTTAAAACGGTTACCTCTATTTCAAGGATATCTCCACCAGCCTCGGTCCACGCCAAGCCAGTAGCCACCCCAACGGTATCAACGCGCTTTTTGTCTTCACGACGATAATGTGCAACACCAAGCCAAGCATCAAGCTCTTCTTCCCCAACAATAACCTGGGAAACTTTTTTATGCTCAAGCATCTTTTGTATACATTTACGAAGAATTTTTGCCAATGAACGCTCGAGCTGACGAACACCCGCTTCTTTGGTATAATCCTCAACAACTTTCTTTAACATTACGTCACTTAAAACGACTTGCTTTTCACTCAATGCATGTTCTTTAAGTAATTTTGGAATCAAAAACTTCTTAGCTATTTCTAATTTTTCGACTTCGGTATAACCGGATAAATAAATAACTTCCATGCGATCAAGTAGCGGGTATGGAACGTTATCCATAACGTTTGCGGTTGCTATAAACATAACTTTTGACAAATCGTATTCAACCTCAACAAAGTGGTCAACAAACGCTTTGTTTTGCTCAGGATCAAGCACTTCCAGTAATGCTGATGATGGATCGCCACGAAAATCCATAGACATTTTATCAATTTCATCAAGAACCATGACCGGATTAACTACTTTAACACGTTTCATGGCCTGCATAATTTTTCCAGGCATAGCACCGATATATGTTCGTCGATGGCCTCTGATTTCGGCCTCGTCACGCAACCCACCCAATGAAATACGTACCATTGGACGACCAAGCGCATCAGCAATTGATTGCGCAAAAGACGTTTTACCTACACCAGGAGGGCCAGCCAGACACAAAATTGGAGCATGCTTAAGATTATCTTTGGCAAATTTACGAGCGGCCAAAAACTCTATAACACGCTCTTTTGGTTTTTTCATACCGGCATGAGAAGAATCTAGAATTTTTTCGGCCTGCAATAAGCTTACCGTATCTTTGGACGCCTGATGCCATGGAATATTGAGGAGCCAATCAACATAATTTCGCCCAACGGCAGCTTCGGGTGACATCGGTTGCATTTGCTCAAGTCGACGCAATTCGGCTTCAACTTTTTCAAATGCTTCGGCGGATAGCTTAAGTTTTTTAGCTTTTTTTCGAAGTTCCGCAATTTCCTGAGAAAAATCATCTCGCCCAAGCTCACGCTGAATAGCACGCATCTGCTCGGTAAGATAATAATCTCTTTGATGTTTTTCAACTTGACTCTGAACTCGCTTGCGAATATTTTTGTCCGCCTTGAGAATTTCAACTTCTCGCTTGAGTAATACACACATGCGCAAAGCACGATCTTTTGTATCAACCATCTCTAACAAAAGCTGACGTTCTGCAAAATCAAGCGGCATCTGCACGGCAACAGTATCACTTAAATAATCAAGATCTTCTGCTCCACGAAATAATGCCAGCAAATCTGATGATAATTTTTCGTTTAAATGAATGTATTCTTTAAATAAATCATAAAGATTTCGCCACAAGGCTTCTGTTTCTGGGGTTTTTTCCAGGGGTTCAGAAATCAGGTCCTCGGCCAAAACACCAATAAATTTTTCGGTATGAACAACCTGTGCAATACGCGAACGAGATATCCCCTCAACAAGGATCTTTAGCGTTCCGTTGGGTAATTTTG
Source organism: uncultured Pseudomonadota bacterium (assembly GCA_964561585.1). Lineage (GTDB taxonomy): Bacteria > Babelota > Babeliae > Babelales > RVW-14 > GWF2-38-10. Next base: position 609 of record CAZLQB010000122.1, on the reverse strand, counting down.
CAACCTGCAGAATAACGCCTCGAGTCCCATAATGGTAAATATCATCGGGCGTAGGAACCTCAACCTCTACCGATCTTTGTGCCGCAATAAAAACTTCTTTATTACAACTTACAGCATATTCGATCGCCTTGATTGAGACTTCTCTGCCAACAACAACAGGAACTATACTTTTGGGCATAGCTACGAGATTTTTAAGTGGAAGCACCGGCAAAAAAACCTGCGTTCCTTTTTTTACAGTTTCATCCATGAATGTTTTGGTTATTTTTTTCGGTTATTATTGTTTTTATTCGGTAAAACATCGTTACTATACATTCTACAAGAGGAACTTCTCAATGTAAACAACAAACCCAAGGGGCAAAAAACCGAAAGCTAAAAAGCTCGGGGCAATCACAAAACAGAGCAAAATGCAGATTGAAAATGAGCGACGCCACAACCACGGATTATCACGTGCTATTGAGCCAACCCAAACCCACACACCACACAACACGCCATCACCGCACAATATCAAAAACTAAGCACAAAACTTCAGATATTAATTGACGTTTCGGCATATCAGCCTATACTTTAAAATGACGAATTTGAAAGCAAAAAGCCTACTTGTGCTACATA
>CAZLQB010000121.1:0-3085 GCA_964561585.1 uncultured Pseudomonadota bacterium | reverse complement strand
GGTTGCACGGGGATCCTTTTTAAGGGGTTTTAAAAGAGCCAAATAATTGGTTGAGCGGCATTTTAGTTCCCTGTTTTTAAAATTGTTATTTTTTAGTATCTTTTTCACCTATACTAATAAGGTGATCTTGGGGGACCGCAAAAAAGTTGTATTGAATTTCAAAAAATAGGCAGGGTATTAAATTATTGAGGGATGACTATGAATTTTAATATTTTTAAAACGGCGGCATGGCACTTAATAGCCCAATCTGATCCAATGTGTTGGATGATTTTGTTGGGCTTATTTATTACATCTGTTTTTTGTATTGCAATTATTGCTTTCAAGTATTTTGCATTTAGGGCCGAGCGTAGAAGTCTTGATGCTCTTGTGCAACGGATGAAAACGGTGAGAACATTTACCGATTTGATTGCGGTAAGCAAAGATTTTCGTGAAGGGTTGGGTGGCCGTTTTTTACTTTCAGCTTTGAGCGAATTAAAGGCGATTTTAGATGTTGCGGCAAAAAAAAGAAGTGCCGGTTCTCCCGAGGACACTTCTCCTACCTTGTCCGATCGTGAAATAGCAATTTTGGAAAGTGAAATGGTAACGCTTGCCGGCCAATTGATAATTGAACAAGAGGTCTATTTGCCGGTTTTGTCGACCAGCGCGGTTGCGGCACCACTTGTAGGATTATTTGGGACCATTTGGGGCTTGATCCATTCGTTTATTGATATTAGTCGAGAAAAAAGTGCCGACATTGCTACCGTTGCTCCAGGCTTGGCCGAAGCATTAATTGTTACGCTTGGCGGCCTTGTTGTCGCTATTCCATCGCTTATTGCCTTTCATTATTTTGCTTCTCAAGTTCGTCAAATTGACCATCAACTTAATGATTTAGGTGATCGTTTTTTGAATATTATCAAACAAACGTTTGTTAAGTAAGGAACAGCCATGAAACGTTCACGCATATCTCGGTTGAATATGGGAGATGTATCGCTTATCCCACTTATTGATACCTTTGCCACGTTGCTGGTGATTTTTATGGTAACGGCCCCGATGGTGCAAAACAGCATAAAGGTTGATTTGCCGCATGGCAAAAGCCGTGAAGTTGGCGTGACGCAGGAGCTTGTGGTAACGGTAAGTAAGGACGGTAAACTTTTTTTCAACAGTTATCCGGTTGAACATAAAAAACTTATTTCTGTCGTGCAAAAGGCATTAGGGCATAAAGAAGACACACCTGTCTTTGTCAGGGCTGATCAGCTGGTTGCCTACGGAAAGATTATAGAAGTTGTTGATGAACTTAAACAAGCTGGTGTGAAGTATGTTGCTATGTCAACGCGGCCGGTTGCTTGATATAAACTCCTTGATGGGTGAGGTTTTTTATAAGATATGAATAACGTTTTTAACAAAAAATATATCTTAATTTCCCTGGCGATACACCTGGGGATTTTGTTGATTATGGCCTACGTTATTCATAGTAATAAAATCAGCAAAACATTTTTGGTTTTTGGGGCTCATTCAAAAAATCCAACGCAAGCCATTATGAAATTTGGCAAGCGTCCCTATGTCCCATTTTTAGGGGGAAAGGGCGGGAATGGCGCTAAAAGTACAGCCAAAAAAACAAAACCAAAGAATGAATTTAAGTCTATAAGTAAGGCAAAGCGCTCGCTTGCCCAGCGTGATAAAAAAACAGTGAATAAAAAGCTTTTGGTTAAAAACCAAAAAAAAGAAAAATCTATTTACGAAAAGCGACCTAAATTGGTTGCGGCCGCCGCTGGTGTTAGTGTTCAAAAAAAGCTTTTAGTCAAAAAAATGAAGGCTGAAAAATTAAAGAAACTGAAAGAGCTTGAAGCTAAGCAAGCCGCTATTGAGCGGCGCGATGAGCAAGAGCGCCGTGAACGAGAATTGCTTTTGGCGCAGCGCGAGCAAGCGTTAAAGCTTAAAGAGCTGGAATTGCAGCAAAAAGAAAAAAAACGCGCAGATGCAAAGTTGTTGCTTGCCAAAAAAAAAGAAGAGGCCAAAAAAGAGATTGTTGAGCCAGACGAGGTCCCTAGCGATAGCGAAGATAATAATATTGATGGGGGCGGCGATAAAATTTTTGCCGAAAATAATCAAGAGGCTATGATTCTCAATTTTAGTGAAGAATCTGATCGGGAAATAGGGGTAGAAGAGGGGATTATTAAAAAAGAATTTAGCCGGTTATGGTCACCACCGTTTAGTGTTCCCAAAGGCACAACGTGTGGTATAAAACTTACCATTGGCCAAGCAGGTAATGTTGAGCGGTTTGAGTTTGTGTCACGTTCTAAAATGTTAATTTATGATTTAAGTTTTCTTCGCATTGTTAAGCAGCTTAATTTTGAAGGTTGCGTGCGGGGTAAAGAATATAGCGTACTTCTTTGTCAATAAAACATCTAGACCATAAAGCCTTATTCATATAAAACAGAAAGGATTTACCAGTGATGAAATTACGTCGTTTTTTTGTTTTTTTAATATATTGTTTTTTTTCTCAAGGTTGTGCTGGGCTTAATAATTTGAAGCCAATCACACCTGTAGGGGCTGATAAAGAATATCGAAGTATTGTGCGTGAGGTTAACCGTTTATGGCGTCCGCCTGTTGGTGTTTCTAAGGGGATAAGTTGTCGGGTTAAATTTACCGTTGGGTTGACCGGAACTCTTGAATTGATTGAGTTTATAACTCGTTCAAATAATTTGGTTTATGATCAAAGTATTAGTACAGCTGTTAAGTTATTTGAGTTTGATGAATGTTTGTGGGGCAAGCAATTCATCGTAGATTTTTGTCAATAAAGTATCTAGACTGTAAAACCTAATTATTATATCTAGTAACCTATGTTTTCGCTGTTCTCTGAGCATAAAAAAGAAAGGATTTTCTTATGATAATTTTCCGCAGATTTTATTATTTAGTCATTTTTGTCCTGCTTGCTTGTTCGCAAGTTTTTGCGCAGCCAAGTAACAAGGCGCAGCCTGCCGATAAAGCTTTTTCATTTCAGGTCGATGCAAATTCACAGGTTTTTAGTAAGGTGGGTTGCTTGATTTTGTGTATTGGGCAGGAAGACGTGCTTGATAAGGTTGGAAAGACCGTTAAGTCTGACTTA
>CAZLQB010000120.1:0-3099 GCA_964561585.1 uncultured Pseudomonadota bacterium | reverse complement strand
GTTCGGCACGCTTTAGAGGCGCTCAAAGAACGCCGACAATTATGTATTGTTGGTGATGGGTCTCGTGGGCCGGCATTTGAGTTGCAAAAGGGGGTTAGTTATTTGGCGGCCAAGGCGCAGGTGCCCTTAATTTACGTTGAGTGTTCTTCGTCACGGCATATCACCTTTTCAAGAAGTTGGGATAAATTTCAAATCCCGCTGCCATTTAGTAAAATTAATATCAAAATTCATGCTCCCGAATATGTTCACGATATTGCAAACGGTTTATAGGAGGCTCTATGTTTGCCTCCGTTTTGTTGCTTAATCGATTTGAAAAAATCTTATGGTATAGCATTCCATCCCAATTACAGGGGGCTGTTAGCCCGGGATCATTAGTTCGCGTACCGTTACGCAATCGTTTTGAATCGGCAATGGTTGTTGAGATAATGAGCGATTTGCCCTTTGCTTGTGATTTTACCATTAAGGATATCGCAAGCCTTGAACCTCTCCCTTTGGATGCAAAATACCATCAATTTATTGAGAAAATAGCTCAATTTTACCTGATCCCGCCGTTACATTTTTATGCGCGGGTAAGTTCGTTTTTGAACGATAAAAAGCATGAAGAAGTTGAGGCCGTTTTTCGGCAAAAAGCGGGTGATAATGCGCCGGGCCAAGTAATATTGACCAACGAGCAACAGGCGGTTGTTGACTATGTTCAGCCATTTATTAAGCAACCGGCATATGCCCCAACGTTGGTCCATGGGGTCACCGGATCGGGCAAAACCGAGGTGTATAAAAAATTAATTACCGCATGCATGTTTGAACAAAAAACGGTGCTTGTCTTGCTGCCCGAAGTTTCATTAAGCTTGCAGTTTGAACAGCTCTTTAAAAAACAATTACCCGACGTTGAAATTTTTGGGTTTCATTCGGCAACCATGTTGTCCGAAAAGCGGGCATTATGGTCGGCGTTAATTGCCAAACGGCCTGTATTAATTCTTGGGGTCCACCTGCCAATAATGCTGCCAATCGCCAATTTTGGCCTCATAATTATTGACGAAGAACATGAACAAGGCTTTGTCGAAAAAAAACACCCAAAAATTAATAGCAAAGAAGTTGCTTTGTGGCGTGCACATATTTATGGGATCCCCATAATGCTTGGGTCGGCAACGCCTGCACTTGCTTCGTTGCATAATGTTCAGCAAAAGGGGTGGAAGTTTTTCCAGATTAAAAAGCGTTTTGCCGGAGCTTTTCCTACTATTCACAAGGTTTTACTGAGCGAGCGTGAGGGCAAACGCAGGAAAAATTTTTGGTTATCCCAAGAGCTCGAAATCGCTATTAATGAGTGCCTGGCAAAAAAACAGCAGATCATTATTTACCTTAATCGCCGCGGTTATAGCTTTTTTGTGCAATGCAAAAGCTGTGGGCTTGTATTTCAATGCCCGCATTGCTCGGTGAGTTTAACCCTTCATATTGATGCAAAACAATCGCTCCGGTGCCATTATTGTGATTACCACAAGGATTTGCCCGACTCGTGCCCTGAGTGTCGTGCTGACCAAAAACAATTTCTAAAAAAGGGCCTTGGGACTCAACAAGCGGTACAATTATTCAAAGAAATTTTCCCGCAGGCCATCATTGAGCGGGCCGATTTAGACACCACGAGCAAAAAAAGGACCTGGCGCCAAACGGTAGAAAAGTTTGAAAATGGTGAGATTGATATGTTAATTGGTACACAAACGATTACCAAAGGGTACCATTTTCCTGGGGTTACGCTTGTTGGGGTTTTGTGGGCCGACGTAAATTTACATTTCCCCTTGTTTAATGCTAGCGAAGTGACGTTACAACAGCTTATCCAGGTGGCCGGACGTGCTGGGCGGCACCATATGGAAAGCAAGGTTATTGTTCAGACGCTGCGTGACCATTCCATTTTTAACTATCTTAACGAAGAAACATATATCAATTTTTGTGAGCGTGAATTTTTGTTGCGCAAAGAGATCCTTTATCCGCCAATGTGTCGGCTTGTCCACCTTGAAATTAGGCATGCTGATGCTGCTCAGGTTGATATTGATGCCGAAGCTTGTGCCCAATTTTTGCAAAAATGTTGTGATGAGCAAAAGCTTGAGGTCCAAATATTGGGACCGGCGCAACCGCTTATTTCGCGCGTGCAAAATGTTGAAATGCGGCAGATTTTTTTAAAGGCGCAAAACTTTAAGGATTTACACCATGTTCTTGCCCTTGTGCAGCGGCAGCGTATGCAGAGTGGTGTTTTTGTTGTTATGCATTGATTTGTTTATGAGTCTTGTCACCCTGAACGTGATTCAGGGTCCATCTTAGCCGTTCATTTCTGATCTTAGGATGGATCCCGGATCAAGCCCGAGATGACAAAATAGGAACTATTATATTATTGAGGTTTCTAGCAAATAATATATTCTCGGTTTTGGTTATATTGTGTAATTTTTTACGAAAGGATTTTTATGAATAAACTAGCTGTTTATTTTTTCGTTATTATTGGTTTTTTTGCAACCATGAATTTTGTTCATGCAGATTCCGTCGCAACAGTGCCTGATGCAGAAAAAGTTGTTTTTATTCCTACCGGTCCTAATGGTGAAATGCAGGTTAGTGTTCTTACACCAGAAGCGAAGCAAAAGATTACACAATCGATGCAAGTTTATGTAAGCGAGTTAAATGCCGCTATCATCGAGGCTCGCAATGCTGGAAAAACGGAGCAAGAAATTTTAGCAGCATTACAAGAAATGCAGGCTCTTTGCCAAGTGCCAATAGGTCAGTGGATTTTTCTAAAAGGCTATGCCATTGGTTTGACTGTTGGCGCTGTTAGCGCACTCGTTGGGTTCCTGCTGGGTGGGCTATTGGTGGATAAGGTGCTTGCACACGTGAACTAACATTGGGTTAGGAATTTTTATGAACAAATTAGCTGTTTGTTTTTTCATTATTGTTAGTTTTTTGGGAACCATGAGCCTTCTTCACGCCGCCCCAGTTAAAAGTGGTGCTGATGTAATAAATGCGTCGGTTATATCTTCAGCCGCTGGGTGCACGCTGGACGAGGCAAAAGTACTTTTGCAAGAAGCAAAAATACTCATTGCCCAGGCTCGTGAGGCAGGCAAA
>CAZLQB010000119.1:0-3102 GCA_964561585.1 uncultured Pseudomonadota bacterium | reverse complement strand
GCGGCCCATTGCTTTAGTGGCTGCAATAACCAAACCAAGCCTATTTTCTTCTGGTGTATGTGGGTCTCGTGCTAAGTTAAAGGCATCGTTCATTGCCGACAGCGATGACAAGCTACAGCTGGCAACAAGTGCCAATAATGCTAATTTCTTAATGATATTCATGATATAACCTCCTAAAATATGATCTCGATATAACCTCATTTAGTTTCTAACTTCAGTCAATTTCTTAACTTGTTAGTTTTATAAGCCTAACCTAAGTTTGTTCATATTAAAAACGCCCCCATCCTAAAACAATCCCTGTTTGTCTATTTTTGGTGTAAAAAAGGCTATAAAACGAAATAAAAACCTTTATTTACAAAGCTTTAAAAAGGATAAAATCATTGTTTTTAATTGAAATTTATAAAAAAAGAGCATGTTTTTAGTCGTTTTAGCTATTAATTTGAACAGAGGCTATTTTTTTAGGAAAAATCTCAAAAAATATTCAATCCGGATAATTTTTGGTGGGTGAGTTGGTTATTTCTTGCTAAATGAAGCAAAATTTTTCAAACTTGAGCAAATGTTTAAGTTATTGTAAGGGGAAAACCATGCAAACGATTAACAATCAAAATTTTTCGGCAAACAACTGTTCAAGCGGTCTTGCGTTGCCCATTAAGCTATTGATGGAAGATGGTCTTGGTTTTATTGAGCTATTAGAGGTTTTTGGGAGCGATTTGACGGTGGTTAATGCCGCTCGTGTATCGTTTAACAAAGAATCCTTTTTTGAGGTGACTGGCGGGGCAGAACAACCGAGCTATGATCTAGCTGAGCGAGATAAGGCATTGGTTGCTTATTTGGCAAAGTATAATCACAGTGCCCCTTTTTTCCACCCACAACTCAGATTCCGCATCAAAATGCCTATTTTTATAGCGCGTGAATGGTGGCGTTGTACCGTTGGTTTTACGCGAAATGAAGTATCGCGCCGTTATGTATCCGATGCACCAGACTTTTTTGTGCCAACGCAGTTGCGCAGACGCGACAAAAATATTAAGCAGGGCTCAAGCAATGAGCTTGTTGATAATAATGCCGACCTTGTGGTTAATATGCGTGAGCATACCAAGTGTGCCCTTGAACTTTATGAATCCCTTCTTGAGCAGGGGGTTTGTCCAGAGCAAGCGCGGACTGTTTTGCCGCAATCGATGTATACCGAGTTTATTGAGACGGCAAGCCTTGGCGGCTATGCGCGGTTGGCTGGGTTACGGCTTGATCCATCAGCGCAAAAGGAGATTCGTGATTATGCACAGCTTGTTTCGCAACAAATTGAGCAGTTTTTTCCGGTAAGCTGGAAGGCTTTATTGGAAGCAGGGAAAATTTAAGGTTAACGAGCAAAAAGGAGTTAAGATGAGTATCAAAGCAGACCATTGGATACGTTCTATGGCATTAAGCCACAAAATGATTGAGCCGTTCGTTGAGGCACAAACGAGGCAAGTTGGTGCCTCCGGGGTTAAGGCGATTAGCTTTGGGGTATCAAGTTACGGCTACGATTTGCGTGTTGCCGATGAATTTAAGATTTTTACCAATGTTTATAATTCGGTTATTGATCCCAAAGAATTTAAAGATGACGCCTTTATTGAGCGCAAGGGGGATGTTTGTATTGTGCCACCAAACTCATTTGCTTTGGCGCGCAGCATCGAGTATTTCCGTATCCCGCGCAATATTTTGACCGTTTGCCTTGGCAAATCAACCTATGCCCGTTGCGGCATTATTGTTAATGTGACGCCATTTGAACCTGAATGGGAAGGGTATGTCACCATCGAAATATCAAATACCACCCCATTGCCTGCCAAAATTTATGCTAACGAAGGGATTGCCCAGGTTATCTTTTTTCAGGCCGATGAGGAATGCGAGGTTTCGTATGCCGATCGCAAGGGTAAATATATGAAGCAGGTTGGGGTAACGTTGCCAAGGTTGTAATCCGGCATCTCCCCAGAAAGGATCGCTATAATGATTGATTATCTTGCCGGTGTGATAAAAAGTGTTCGCGACAAATCGATAACCGTTTTAGTCGGCGGGTTTGGGTTATCTGTTTTGGTTCCCAAGGCTTCCGGGTACGTTCAAAACAAATCGATTGAGCTTTATACCTACCTGCATTGGAACCAAGAACACGGTTTTAGTCTTATTGGTTTTGCAACCGAACTTGAGCGAACCGTTTTTTTGATGATTATCGATTGTCCCAAAATTGGCCCATCCATTGCGTTAAACATTTTATCGCAGGTTGGTGCTGGGGAATTTCTTAAGTTAATTAGTGCTCAAAACGAAAAAGGGCTGAGTTCCCTTAATGGCATTGGTCCCAAAAAGGCGGAACAGCTTATTGTTGAACTAAAGCACAAGGTATCCAAATTGCTTGCCTCGGGCAATGTCCCGGTCGAAGAGCAGCAAGATTTTGTTGAATGGCATAATGTGAGTGAGGTTTTGACGTCCCTTAATTATTCAAAACCGGAAATTGGCAAGGCGATGACCTTTTTGGCCGCCAAATATCAGGGGCAAAATTGTTCGCTTGATCAGCTTATTCGTTCGGCGCTGGCTTATTTATCGGCTGGCGGTGGACAATAGGGGGGTGCTGGGGGAAGCGCCCAGCAATAAAAGAGCCTCATTTACCCTTATCGAACTCCTCATAACCATGGCGCTTGTTGTGCTTGTCGTAACATTTACGGTCCCGCGAACAACTTTCTTTACCCGCTTTTTGGTGCACGCTGAAATTAATAAGGTTTATGCCATATTTTCGTATTTACAACAGCGGGCTATGGCAAGCAACGAAGTCCAGGAATTAACGTTTGATGTTGCAGCCAATACCTATTCGTTCAAAACGGTTCAGGGGGCAATAACAACCCAGCGGCTGCCTGGGCGGGTGCGGTTTGGAATACTTGAAGGGGTTAAGGGGCCACCGTCTAATCCAATAAGGCCTATCGATAAACCGGTCACCTTTCCAGTGCGCGAGGGCCTCCCTCGGGTTGACTTCATGACAAACGGAAAAGTTACTCCCGGAACGGTATATTTGGTTGATCAGGGTTGTCGGTGCCTAGGCGCTTTAACTTGTCCAATATCTCAGGTATCCTATATAAGAAG
>CAZLQB010000118.1:1463-3315 GCA_964561585.1 uncultured Pseudomonadota bacterium | reverse complement strand
TCAGGATTTTTTGAAAATGACGCGGCCAGAAAGGCTTCTTGATTGATATCGGCTTGGCCAACCGAATTAACAAATAAAGCGCCAAGTTGCAAGCAGCCGGTTACAGCTTGTACCCAATGTTCAGGGGTAAACCATGTTTTTGTGCCATTTGATACGCGTCTGCCCGCCGCGCCTGACAAGTCACTGAGCGCATGAACACCTTTATCGACCACTTGAGTGAGCGCATGACAAAAATCAGAAAGCTCGAAGGCTGCTGTTGGTTGGAGCTCGATTTTTGCCTGTGCCGCAAGGTGATGAACCATCGGAGCGATCGATTGTATATGATGGCTTTTAGGGAAATCGTATTCAAGTTGAGTCATGCTGTTTCGCGTCTGACACAATTCTATGTGAAGTTGGCAATCAAGTGGCGTACCATAGGTATTTTCAAAAACCTCGGCATATATATCGTTAGCGCTTAACGTAGGAATTTGAGATGAATAATCAGCGCAAGCACCATTGCACGCTATTGTTTTTTTGACTGCTTCAGATCGCTGGGTATGCCGATTGGCCATTTTTTCCTCAGCGTTATTCTGAAGCTTTGTGTAAAAGGTACCCAGCTCATTGAGCGCTGCGTTATTGGTAACGCAAAGCCGAGGTTTTTTTTCTTGCTGTTTTTTAATTTCGGCAGCTCGTTCAACGTTCTGTTTTTTTTGATTGGCTTCTGCCTGCTCGTGTATTTTGCGAGTGATTATTTCATTAGTTATCCTGTCGGCTTCGTCCCGTACAAAATTATGAAACTCAGACTTTACCTTACCCCAGGAAATTTTATGCTTAAATCCATGCACCATGAAGTTTTTGTTGTTTTTAATTTTACTATGAAGTTGCAGCATAAAGTCTTCGTAGCAAGGTAAGGTGCGTGCATAGATACGAAAATTTTGATATGTAAAAAGCTCGAGCTGGCATAAAACTTGGCATTCTTCGGGCACATTTTTGAATACGTCATTAAAATCATATGGGGATACATTTGCAAAATTTGTATGATTGTAAGAATTAAAGTTACCTCCGGTGTTCACACCAAAGCCATTTGAATGAGCAGCGTGGTTATCGTTGCGATTATTCGAATTGTTTTGAGAGCCTCCGTAGTTGAGGACTATTTCTTGATATGGTGTTGACGTACAGAAAAAATATGAGCCTATGAAGCTAGCAATCAAAAAGAGTAAACAAGATTTTTTACAAATATCAGTCATAAACGTCTACGCTGTTTTTCATGGAATGATTTCCTGGTGACCAGTGTACTGATAAGACTTGTTTGTATATTCAAGTTTTTTTATTATGGCCTGCGAAATTGTTTCTGTCGTTAAACCAGCTTTTGCCAAAAGGTCTTTGCGTGAACCGGCTTCATGAAAATAAAAGTCATTAATTCCGAACATTTTGAATGTTATTTTATGATTAAGGTTTTGGCTAATTGTTGACGCTACAATGCTGCCAAAGCCCCCAATAACACTATGTTCTTCGATGGTGAATACTGCTTTAAGGTTTTGTTTGTTTATTAAATATTGGGCATCGAACGGTTTAATGGTATGAACACTGGCAAGGCCGGTTAAAATCCCCTGCATTTCTAGACTTTGTTGGACTTGATAAGCCAAATCGAGAGCATTACTTGTTGCCAAAATAAGCGTTTCTTCGTTTGGTATTATTTCTAAAATTTTTCCTAATTGTGGGGCGCAATGTTCGGGGTATTTAACGAGTTCTTCGTTATTTGCAATGCGTAAGTATCCAGGGCCCGGTAAATCGATAAACGATTGCATAAGTTTATCTGCTTCGTATTTGCTACCAGGAGCAAATATAGTCATGCCGGGCAAAACATTCATAA
>CAZLQB010000118.1:0-1453 GCA_964561585.1 uncultured Pseudomonadota bacterium | reverse complement strand
TAGCCCGGTCCAGATAATTCAAAAAAATTGTGCATAAGGGCTGATGCCTCATATTTGCTTCCCGGGGCAAAAATAGTCATATGAGGAAGGACATTCATAATGGCAATATCTTCAAGCGCATGGTGCGTTAATCCGGCCGACCCATAACTCAAGCCGCCACCAACGCCAATAAGTTTTACCGATAAATTTTGGTAACAAAGGTTATTGCGGACCTGTTCAAAGCAGCGCATGGTCACAAATGGGGTGATGGAATAGACAAAAACATTTTTACCGGTTATTGCAAGTCCAGCGGCCAGGCCTATCATGTTTTGTTCAGCGATGCCCGCATTGATAAAGCGATCAGGAAATTTATCTCGAAATGGTTCGATGACCGAAAAGCCAAGGTCTCCACAAACAAGATATACAGACGAATCTTTTTCAGCGTATGTAACAAGTTCAGTTATAACGGTTGTTCGCATGGGTCTTCCAAATGTTTTAAGGCTTGCAGGTATTGTTCTTGGTTTGGTGATTTATAGTGCCATTCAAGTTTATCTTCGGCAAATGATACACCTTTGCCTTTTATGGTGTTGGCAATAATAACGAGCGGGGTTGTTTTAGGTTTTGTGAGCGTTTGGTGTAATTGTTCAAAATTGTGGCCATCAACCGTAATTGTTGAGCAGCCAAAAGCTAAAAACTTTTCATCAAGCGTGCCCGGCATAATATCATTTGAACGGTCCAGGCCCTGCAATTTATTATAATCGACAATAATCGTTAGGTTATCCAATTTGTATCGTGAGGCGACCATAATCGCTTCCCAAATTGATCCTTCCTGGCATTCGCCGTCGCCAACCAAAACGTAAACTTTATTTGTTTTTTTATCATTTTTTAGTGCAAGGGCAATTCCAACACCCATTGATAAACCTTGTCCAAGAGATCCTGTGCTTGCTTCAATTCCTGGATAAGCGTCTTTGACCGGGTGACCACAAAGCCCTGTTCCGGTTTTATTATAGTTTACGGCAAGTGCTTCTGGGATGAGATCAACCGACATCAGTGTTGCATAAAGGGCCGATGCCGCATGCCCCTTGCTCAGAATAAAATAGTCACGATTGGGGCTTTTTTGTTTAATAGCGTTAACATCAAGAACATCGTGATATAAGAGCGTTAGGATATCAACGATCGAAAGTGCACTACCAAGGTGCGAGCTTTTTGCCGTGGTGAGCATGGTTAAAATAAGGCGACGAATTTTGCGTGCTTGTTTTTCTAGGTCAGTAATATTAGGGAGTTTGCTGTGGTGTTGAGGTTGTTTGGTTTGCATGTAAAGGAGCTCCTTCGACGTAATGTTCAAGATGATTTTTGAACCAGATGAGTGATTTTTTTAGGCCTTTGGTAAGGTTATAATGAGGGTGCCAGTTAAGAACCTGTTGAGCAAGTGCATTGTCCGCTTTCCATTGCTTTGGTTCCCATGGGCGTGTTT
>CAZLQB010000117.1:0-3345 GCA_964561585.1 uncultured Pseudomonadota bacterium | reverse complement strand
CACAGCTTATCAGAAAACACTTATTCATTCCACAAAGGCTTACCTCACTCATAACTCAAAACCAACCTGAATTTGACCACACACCCGGTTGTTAATTTATTTTCTATTGGTATAATTAAACAAGCAACAAGAATCAAAAATTGCAGATTCTCGCAAAAATAGAGGTTATTTATGAAAATTTTACGTTTTTTGCCCATTTTCTTGATTTCATTAATTATTGGAGCTGAAATAAATGCCCAAATACCCAAAAGGACAGCCTTAGGGCGGCTGACCGAAGCTGGTCAAAACGATAATCTACGACACGACTTAAGAATAATTCGCCATGTTAACTGGATGCGCCAAAACGTGCCAATAAGCGCAGCAATGATGCGCAACTATTGGCGTCTAGTAAGGCTGGTAGATCGGCTGGAAGATCGTTGGTATAATGAGCAAATAGAGTTAGTAGCAACTCGGCGCGCTGAACAGGCTGAACAGTATGAGGAACAAAGACGCGCCATCCAACAACAATTAGATACCGTGCGCGAAGAATTACACAGACAATCACAACAAGAACGAATACTGATGGGATCTTTAAAAAATCAACTTTCCAGAGACTTAGACGAAATCTTTTTACAACCTGTTGTCAAGGCTCTAAAAGACTGCGAAACTAGATATGATCAAAATGGCCAATTTATGCGTTTTTTACAGAATAGCGCTGGCCTATTCTGTTTATTTTTAGGCTATTTAACACTTCCATTACATCATGAGTTCAAAAATGATATACATGGTCACGACGCAGAATTCGCCCACAGGCTCTTTTCCTCACTCTTCATTTTTTATGCTTTTGCTTTCTTTTCTGCTCCCGTTAAAAAAATTGGCGTAAAAGCAAGTTGGTGGTAAACATCAAAATTTAAGTTACAAAAAAGAGAGCCCCAAATAAAATCGTGGCTCTCTTTTTTATCTTTTTTTCTTTAATCAAGCAAGCATAACCGGTTTTGATGCCGCCCACCCTCAAATTTCGTTTCAAGCCATTTGGATATAATCTCAAAGGCCTCATCAACGCTTATAAAATCGGCAAATAAAACTAAAATATTGGCATTGTCATGGGCTTTGGCGCATCGAGCAACGTCGGGCGTCCAGCATAACGCCGCATAGATTTTTTTGTTGCGGTTGGCGGCAGATCAGTTTCATATGTATTGAACCAGCACACCCGGTTGCGGGTTTAATTTCTATTGGTATAATTAAACAAGCAGGAAAAATCAAAATTTGCTATTTTACGCAAAAACAGAGGTTATTTATGAAGATTTTACGTTTTTTGCCCATTTTATTGATTTCATTAATTATTGGAGCTGAAATAACAGCCCAAATACCAACAGGGAGTTCGACCGATGATGGCCAAAACCGCTGCACTATTTGTAGATACCCTTTTGCCACCATTGCCGACCGTCCAATTTCAACCTGTGGTCACGCAATAAATGCGCACGCCGACTGTTTGCGTGGATTCCCTGAAGCTATCAGGTGCCTAGAATGTCAAACCAAAATTCCTACAACCTGCAATATTTGCCGAGACCCATTTTCATCCACCGCTATGCAGCCAAGAGCATCCAGACTTTACTGCAGCCACAATTTATCGCTTCACGCCGCCTGTCTGGACCAATGGCTTACGATACAACTAACTTGCCCTATCTGCCGAGAGGCTGCCAAGCCCACTAGCGAAGCAGCTGGACACATGCTGGTTTGTGCCGCATTCGACAACAACTTAGATTCTGTAATAAAACTTTTAGCTATTCCAAGAATCAACGTAAATACCATTAATGAAATAGGCGATACCGCGCTGGATTATGCGATAATGTATAGAAACGCTGATATGATACGAGTTCTGTGCTCACGATTCGATATTATTGTTAGTCATAATGACACCACTGGCACTATGGCTGGCTTAATTCGTGCCATAATGAGAATTAACATAACGCATGTTCGACTATTCCTAAAGTCCCCGATACTCCTAGATACTAAATTTAATGATATATTCGGTATTCTTGACTACGATATTCGTTATGTTACAAAAACTTGTTCTGCAAAATGGGTTATTATTAAATTATTGCTCATGAAAAAAAACTTCTTAATTTGGTATAATGCAAATTAAGCTTAATATCTTACCCGCATGAAAAGAACCATCGATTTAAATCGATGGTTCTTTTCATGCACTATCTTTATTCGATAAATTCTTAATCAATAATATTTAATCGATTTTGATACCGCCCACCTTCAAATTTAGCGTCAAGCCAGGTGACTATAATTTTTATAGCTACCTCAGAACTTATAAAATCGGCAGGCAAAACCAGAACATTAGCATCATCATGAGCCTTTGCACACCGAGCAACTTCGGGTAACCAACATAATGCCGCATAGATTTTTTTGTGCCGGTTGGCGGCAATTGACATGCCAACACCCGACCCGCAAATCAAAATGCCCAATTGGGCTTTATCGTTAAGCACATCAACACAAACTTTTTTGGCAAAAATTGGATAATCGGTACGCTCTTGATTAAATGTTCCGACATCTAAAAAATCATGTTCGCCAAAATGCTCTATAATCGCTTTTTTAAGGGTAAGTCCTCGATGATCAGCCCCAATAGAAATCTTCATCTTTAGCTACCTTTTTATTTGTTTTTGAGGCTATTTTATCCATAACAATCGGCCACGTTAAACTAACTGATTTATCAACCGATTCGATAACTAAATTGACAACATCAAGCGGCTTAGTATTATTCTTGTCAGTCATATCGCGAGCAGGAAATTTAACCACGTAGGCAGTTTTAAACGAGTTAAACTGTTTGCCAAAAAACATTTGATATTCTGGCTCAAGATCTATTTCCTTAACGCTCAACGGGGCAGACATATAATCCCCAATTTTCAGATAAAAAGTCCATGGAGCATTTTTCTCAGAAAGCGATGTACCTTGGCGCTCACGAACATCGGCTAAAACATAAAACATTGTCCAATGCTTATTTTCTTCTCGTTGACGAGCAATAAAGGCATCGGTATCCTCGGCCGATTTGCCCTGCTTTTCGCAATGAAGTTTTGAATATGCAATACGCACGTCGTCCGATAACCATAATGCATCAAAAAAGGCGCGCGTCAAAAATTGATCATAAACGCGAGTCGCTTTAACAAAATTGGTCGTTATATCGCTATAATCTCGTTTTTCATCTCCTTGGGGAAACTCGGTCGGCAATGTTCGGTGGTATTTGATACACCCCGGAACAGTAACAAGTATGAGTAATGCAACCGCGGCTCGCATTACTGGTAACAAAACATCTTTAAACATCATGAATAGCACCTCTTCTTATATTTCCTTTTCATT
>CAZLQB010000116.1:2205-3363 GCA_964561585.1 uncultured Pseudomonadota bacterium | reverse complement strand
TCAAAGAGAGTTGCCCAGCCAAACTCGCGGAAGATCTTGTCATCATGGCTTGAATACGACTAATCATTTCCATTTCTCGCGTATCAGGTCCACTTGTAAATAACAAAGTAAACCCACAATCAATCAAACGGTCGGCCACCGCTGCAACCTTATCTTCTGACCAACATTTAAAAAGCCAACGAGATGTTGGATGTAACAGAATATATCCACGTGAAGGGTAATTAATTTTCTCCAGCAAACCCACAACTTCAGCATCAATTTCCGCCCTTATACTAAGTGACAGATATTTATCTTCTTCATTAACAATCAAACCGATACAACGCAATGCGTCGAGATTATTCTCAACAGTATGCCGACGATGCCCATAAACACTTTTATAAAGATGAGTAAAACTATTCTGATAGAGCCATCCAGCATGCACAGGTGCCACAGAAATAATGGGGCTTAACAATCTCGATAGCCATGCCCCCCGAGAATTTGACGTCAAGTTAATAATCATGTCATATCGATTATTTCCTAAACTCTTCAACAACCGCAAATTCTCAAAAACACCCGACTTTCGTTTAACCATATAAATATTATTCAAAACAGGATGATTTGATAGCATATCCAAGGTATCTGAATAAATCAATGCATCAATTTTTGCGCCAGGATAACATCTATACAAAGCATTAAAGACAGGCGTAACCAATAAAACATCCCCATGGTGTCGGAATTTTGTTACCAATATACGAGTAATATTTTCCATGCTAACCTGCTAATCATCACATACAAAATTAATCAACTAAAATTCAAATTGGAGTTAGCTTTATCCCCACGCCATTGCGCCAAATGCAAGCCCAACAATGAATAACTTAAAATGGCATGCTCGTGATGGAGAGTTGTATTAAAAGTACCATTTAAAACATTAACGACCAATACAAAAAAACTACCCCACCATATCATTCGATAAATTTCTGATGATTTTGCATCTGGCTTAGAACGCCAAAGAAACAATGCCCATAAAAAAATTAAAGAAAAAATCCATATTATGCCTAGCAGACCTCGTTCAGCCAAATGCGTTTGAAATAGCCCATGCGCATGGGAGGAGAAATGATAGTCCTCCGGGGAATAAAAACCATACACCTCAATTGCAGCATTACGAACAAATTCTTCATT
>CAZLQB010000116.1:0-2195 GCA_964561585.1 uncultured Pseudomonadota bacterium | reverse complement strand
AAGCCAAGCTAAAAATGCAGACCTAAACAACTCAAGCCGAAAAGATGTTAAATTATTAGAATCAGACAACATAGCAAACTCCCTTGACAGCGAATTGTCCACCAAGGAAAAACTCACACCTACACCGAACAAAAACAAAACACCAATCAATAACGCATAAAGTCTACCATACCGATATATTAAAAAAAACAAGCTCAAAGATAACATCAATACAGCAACACCAATTGAAATCTTGCTTAATGTCATAAACAAAAAAAACACCATGACAATTAATAAAATAAATATAATTGACTTTGACAGAATAGTCTTTATTGAAGATGACAACAAAACAGCAAGTAACAAACCTATGATGAGGTTAATATATATCGCACTCTGGTTAGTGTGCCCCACCGAACCAAGCTCTAACAAAGCTGCATTTGGGTTAGCCAACCACTGCGAGTAATTATTAACAAACCATATAGTTCCCGCAATAAAAGTAGCTAAAATCGCAAATAATAAAATACGACGAATTTCTTGTGCCGACCAACGAAACCATCCAAAAAACAAAAATACAACCGTACATCTCATGGCTTCAGTCATACCGGATACGGGTCTGCCCTCATATCGCGCTACCTCACTAAGAAGCAATACCAGTGGCGGCAAACATAGCATAACCCAATCAATTTTGTGCAATTTGGGAACATCTTTATTGACAGCCAAAGAACAAACTAAAAAAAATGCCAACACAATAAAAATATTCTTGGGCGCTTCCCAAAGAGGATTAAAAAATAACAAAGCCACAGCAACAATTAATTTAAAATTTTTTACATCTTTTAAGGCCGGAATCGCGTATGAAAAAAAAGTTCGCTCAAAAAACACATCTTTTCCTAAAAATAAATACACTTATCAAAAAAACCGCAGCTTGATATTTAATTATCCATCAAAATAGCATTAATCTTTTTTTCCACAAAAGAAGGAGTCAATTCCGCAGATGTAGATAAACTTTCCAACACAGGGGCACCACATTCTCGTTGCACACCGTAAAGACGTGGTGGTGTTGCTGGATAAAGTGCCAACCCAGGTTTTTTAAATGCGGCAGCAAGATGCATTAATCCGGTATCAACACCAATGACGGCCTTCGCTCGCGCTAAAACGCCGGCAATTTCAGTCAAACTCAATTTAGGCAACACAATAGCCTGCTTAACTTCAGCAGCCATGCGTTCGGCTCTTTGGCGCTCTCGATCATTACCCCAAGGCAATAACACAGCACAAGGCATACTACTCAAAATCTTAATCCAATCTACCTCTGGATATTCTTTTTTATGACTTTCTGTTCCATGGAATGCCAATAAAAATTGCTCTGGCAATGCAATCTTGCGGGCTGAATAATTCGGCGGGGTAATACCATAACTCGGACAGACTTCATCACCGAGCGGGTAATTTAAGGCTTGAGCCGTCAATACGCGATTTCGCCAGATGGCATGCTGACCTGAAGGACTACTTAATCTTGAGTGATAGGACCAACTTGCTAACGCTTCACGAGCGCTCGCTGCATCCAGCCCCACCCGCTTACCACTACTTTGCCAAGCAATGACAGCGCTTTTAATCAACCCCTGACTATCCAGGACTATGTCATATTGATCCTGACGTAAACGCTGTTGAAACTGTCGAATTTCGCCCCAAGTCTCTGATCGCAGCAACTGCTTCCGCCAACGTCGCAGACCAATTGGCAAGACATGGCGAACGGCAGGATGCCAGTTCGGAATATCGGCAAATCCCTCTTCAACGACCCAATCAACAACCAGCCCCGGCACATTACTTACCGCCTCAGTCAAGGCGGGCAACATATGCACCACATCACCGAGCGACGACATTTTTATGATTAATAACTTCAGCATCGCTACCCATGATTAAACGAAACAAAAAACGAATAATAACAATCGGACTGTCAACAGCGATCTACCCTCCCTAAGCGCATGTAACATCCAATCTTCCGAAAACCAAATGAATCAATTATACCAACAAGCAACAGCCGAAAATCGCATGCCATATAGTCGTCATAACAAATACCAACCCCTCCGTAAAACAACTCACCCCCCAATAAAAACCCTTATTCAATTCATAACTTGAATTAACCCAATAACCCTATTGTCGCATTCCCAAACAAGCTCCTATCACGACTTCACCTGATTCAAGGTCACCGTTAAATTAGTCGT
>CAZLQB010000115.1:0-3373 GCA_964561585.1 uncultured Pseudomonadota bacterium | reverse complement strand
CATGAATATCGATACATTTTTTACACAGGTCAATAATGGTTTTGTTGGCCATGGGTGTTTCTTCGTATAAAAACTCTTCCTCGTCGCCATTATTTGTATCAACCGTTCCAACTGATTTTGAGAGCTTAATGGTGGTATTAGTGAGCGGTTCACTACGTGCCGAAAATTGATAATTATTGATGAAGGGAAATTGGTAGGTTGGACTTTTTTGATCGTTGAACAGTTTCCAAAAAACTGACGAAAGATTGGCTAAGTTATATTGCTGGTTAAATTCTTTAAGCCATTCGGGCAGAGCATCAAAATAAGCTTTGCTTGAGGTATATTGTCTGGCTTCATTATCAAACCAGATAGCTTTGCCTAATTTGCCGGCCATGGCAATTGCCGAGCGTGGTTTATGGGCAATTGCATAAACAAAAAATTGTTTTGAAGGGTTTGATTTGAGTATGAGCTGATCAGAAAATGTTTCTACCAATAAGTGATGCGCCGAGAATCCATAATCATAGACGCCTTCTTTGGCAAAAACGGCCGAGGTTGCCGGATCGTCATAACCAAAGTCGACATTTGTTCCATCTTCTTCAATCCACCCATTGAGAACAATGCCATGGTCTTTAGCGTAAGCGCCCGTGCTTATTGTTGTGTGCCCCGTTGCGGTTACCGGGTTGCCGTGGGGATGGTGGGCGTTGGTGAAGTTTACCCCGTTTTTGAGCATTGTTTTAAAGCCATGTTTAAAGTGAGGGGATAACCGTTCAAAGGTGTGATATGCAAGTTGATCGACAATAAAGACTAAGGTGATTTTTGGTGTTGAAGCAACAAGGGGTGTCGCAAGTAGGAAAAAACAAATTAAAGAGACATACAATTTTTTGAACATGAATTACTCCTTAAAATCCTGGCAAAATATCAAATGGCGATGCCGATGGTTTAGTTATATGTAATAAGCGGGCAAGCGTAACGGGTAGTTGTGGCATTAACACCCTTTTATTGATTACCTTATGGGTTAGTTTGCCTGGTTGGTAAAAAATGAGGGGGACATGCGTATCATAATCATATGGCGTGCAGTGTGAGGTGCCGGTTGGGTAGGAGGTAATTTGGCAATAAGGCGCAGGTTGGACAATAATTTCACCAACGCGGCCAGGGAAAAGCTGCGTTTTATAAAAGCTTGTAAATTGGTTAAGGCGGGCCGGGGTATTGGTCAATTCTTGATATGTCCAGGCGTTGGCGATGCCGGGATAATTGCGCAGAAAATTGCGTAATTTTATAAGAATAGCGTTTTGTGTTTTTGGTTCAAGCGTGGTAAATAGTTCGTTGTTAAGCCTAAATGAATTTGGATCGAACGCTTTAACGATGTTTGAAATTTTGAATGATTTTTCAACTTCTTGGTTCATCTCTTTAATAAGTGGTTCGGCCATAATTCTTTTGGCCATTGGAAAACCTTTAAGTTGTTGAATTTCTGGAATTGGTGCGATCCCGTGGTCGGCGGTCAGTACAAAAAGGCAGTTGCTGGCGCCAACTTTTCGGTGAATAAATGTTATAAAATCATTTATTTGTCGGTCAAGGTGGTAAATAGAGTCGGTGCTTTCGAGGCTATCTGGGCCAAAAAGATGGGTGAGCAGATCAAGCTGGCTGAGTGAAACCCATAATAACATGCGGTCATTTGCCTGGGTATTGAGGTTTGTATTGACACATTCTTTTGCAAAGTCTAATAACATTTGATTTGCAATGGGTGTTTTGATCAAAAAAGAAAACGGGGTTGGGGTTGAACTAAAAGATTTATTAATGAAGCTTTCTTTTGATCCTGCAAACCTATAGTTTTTTATGTGAGGATAATTGTATGCTGGGGCGTCTGTTTTATAGCACGTTTTCCATGTATAACCTGCATAACGCTGATCAATTTTTTTATTAAATGCTGCTGCCCAAACGGGAAGATTTTCAAAGTATTTTTTGCTCGAACAAAATTCGCCTTTTTTATTATCAAACCAAATTGCTTTCCCTGTTTTTCCGGCCATGGCGATTGCAGGATGGGCTTTTATACTTAAGGAAAAAACATTGGTTGGGACCGTTGGTGACATAAATTGTAAAAATTGGTCTGATAAACTATCAACCATTAAATGATGATCAGCTTTTTCTTGTGCTGGGTTTTTGCCATTTTCAAAACGGAGAGCATTACCTTTTTGGTCAAGCCATTCATTAGTAACGCCACCGTGATCTTTTGGGTAGCAGCCCGTACTTATGCTACAATGGCCGGTAGTTGTTTCTGGAACCCCATGAGGATGCGTGGCATTTGTGTAAACGATGCCATTATCCAAAAGCCTTTTAAATCCGTATTTAAAGTGTTTTTGAAGTTTTGGGAAATAGTGATAGGCAAATTGATCAACAACCATAACGATCGTTATTTTTGGGGCAATATCGGGTGCGGCAGAGCATAGGTGCCACGCCCAAATGAATAAAAAAAGAGACGATATTTTTGGGCAGGTAATTTTCATAAAATCCTTTCACGAAATTTATTTCTTGTTAATTGTCTCCCCGGTAATTAACATTATTTTATGGTTATTACATTGTATACTTAGCTCGGCAGAAAAAAGGTATAAAACGTAGTATGTTTAGCCTTATTGAGCTAGAATAGGGCATTCTTCGTTTGTTAAATTGGGCTGGTTTGAGGTTTCTATGAAAAAATTAGGTTCGATAGTTTTTGGATTATTTTTCATTATTCAGCTTTCTGCGTTAACTGTTTATATCAACAATGATAATGCTGATATGATCAATGAAAAAAAAATCTGTGTGCGGCTGGGTTTTGATCGTGATGAAGCGGCTATTTATAGGGATACGTTATGCATATCGGTCGACGATCCAGGCATTGAACTAAAAGGGTGGCGGACGCTGGCGCAGTCACCAGTCGTTTATGTTGCGAGTTTCAAAAAAAATAAAAGGCTTTTTACCGAATCATTTAATTTAGAGATACTTATCGACTTTGAAAATAAAGATAAGGGGAAGCAACTCAAGGTGTTGCAAGATTCGTATGTAAGTTTTTCTTTCTTGATTTTAACCAAATCAGGAAAAAACAAAGCAGAAAATGTTGTCGTCCCCCTAAAAGTTTCGGATATTGCCGATGATCTTTCATTGTCTACAACCTCAACAACATTAGGGCTGATTTCTGCATACACCTCTACATTGTTGCCTTATCAACGTTCTTTCGAATACTTTAATAGCAATAAGCGGTTAATCCATAAGCAAAATGCTCGTGAGGTGCTTGTAATAGATCGGACGAAGGATTTATGGGGGATGATGCGCAAGCAAACAACAACGTTGTTTGCGTCTTTTTCTTTTTATAAATGGTACCTTTTTTTATGGGTACTTGGCGGTTTATTGATTTTGGGTT
>CAZLQB010000114.1:0-3380 GCA_964561585.1 uncultured Pseudomonadota bacterium | reverse complement strand
ATGGCACGCCTGAAACCAATAAAGACCGTTGGCGGCGTGAAATTGGCGATTTGTTAGATCGTATGGGGCAAACGGTTGAAAAAGAAAACACGTTTGATTATGAGATTGCGCCAAAACAACAAGAGCGAGTGATTGAGGTTTCTTTTTAAAGAAAAATAAGTCAATAAAAATCATATAATTACTATCATACCATAATATAAAGGTATCTATAATTAATATCAAAAAATACCTTGATTGTTGTTTTAAAAATACTTAAAATAATTTTCGTTAATCAATAATTAGGAGTAATAAAAATGAGCAGCCAAGAACAAGAAATTACCAAAAAATTTATAAAATTTGTAAATGACCTTAGTGATAACGAACTAAAAGCAATGTCCGAATCACGTAAAAATATATATTATGGTGATGGCGAGTTTTATACTTATCGCAATAATGGTGATATTTGCGTTTATGATAGCGCTGGACAGTCCGATATCCCTGTCGCTGAAGATGAGTTGAAGACGCAATTAATTGATGATGCCGAAGCCCTGTTGCAACCTGTATTTTATGCAGACTGAGCATGATGTAGAGCGGCGAATTTACCTGCTAGAATTGCTAAAGACAGAGGCTCGATTGGGAGAGAACCCATTTATTACTTTTTGTCGCGTACGAAATCGCGAACTCAATGCACCGCCTGGTATAATGTTGCCAGAATCCGCTGCTGCGGCAATGAACGATTTTATGTTTTTGGCATTTGGCTAATTGATTGTTTTAATGGGGACAAGGATGCCCCCTAAACGGTTTTGAAAATTAGATAATTTTTTTACTTAGGAAGGAATATTCCCTTAATGCAGTCAGAGTTTATTATTGAAAGCTGAATATGATTATGGGTGTTAAATCCTGCGCCAGGATATAGCGGTTTGCCTTCCCAAAAAACAGCTCTCACAGAATCGAATTCGGTACCGTCAGCTTTAGCGGCTTGAATCGCATAACGAATAACAGCACAATCAAGATATCTTTTTTTTAAATCAAAGTCTGTGTCATTAAATGCTGAATTTGTTGGAAGTACATGCGACTCTTCACTTAATGTCTGTACCATCTCTTCATAGGCTTGTTTGGTGAAATCTAGCCATCTTTTATCGAGAAGATCTAAGCAACGACCTAAATCAATTACCGCACCTAAAACAAATGGCGTTTTAATTTTTGAATTAGGGCGTTTACTGTCTTGAATCGCATATTGTTTAGCACGCTCTAAGCTGTGTTCCCAAAAATAAACGCCGTCACCAAGCCAATCGTAGTCATTGTTGCTATGGCGTAGGGTCTCGTTACCATTTAGAATTTTTTTGCCAATCGCTTCATCTAAACCATGAAAGCCGAGAACATATGAAGATCGAGAAGAGTACAACTTATTTTCCTTGGCGATGCTCAATGTCTTTTTGTATGGTTTCTGCCGAGAAAAACTTCTCGACATAGTGACCGTTGGTATCAAGAATTTTTGCTTTAATTAGCAGCGCATCCCTTTGTTGTTTACTGCGCATATTGTTTTTTTTGTAAGTAGTTGTTTCAACAGTAAGTGATTGCATAAATCCCCCTTGACTTTAATAGGGCAATTGTATCAGATGGGTTTTCGTTTATTTGGCGCATTTAAAAAATCATCCAAATTTCCATTGGCATTGATGATGTTTTCGATCCAAAACGGCTTTCTGCCAATACCTGACCACGTTTCGCCTGTTTCGGGGTTACGGTATTTGGGGCGAGATTTTTTTGAACCGAGTTTAGCGCCGACTGTTTTTTTCGGGACTGTTTTTTGTAGAACCACAGAGTAGCCGATGCTATCGGCTTTTGTTCTGAGTTCCTCAACATTAGCGCTTTGTTCGGCGCGAATCCGTTTTAGCAATTCTATTTCGACCACAGCAAAGACGCGCTTTAATTCCGGCGTATCTAAAAGCTTGAGTGCTTTAATCAAATCGTTAGTGTCAGTATCGCTCATAAGGGCATTGATTTTTTAAAATAATAATTGTACCCTTATTGCTTTAATTAAAACAAGGTTTATCAGTGATCGAAAAGAAAAGGCAGGCGGCAAAGGAAATCGTCAAGGCTCACGAGGCCCGCATGAAGGCCGATGGATACGACAGGATTAAGCTATTTTTGCAGCGCGATATTGTCGATTCGATTGATATTATCGCTAACGCCAAAGATTTGCCGAGATATAAATTAGTTAATGATATTTTACAAAAATACATTGATGAATTTGTCGGGGATTGATACTAGGTAATCCGTGACAATATTTTAAAGCCGGTGTTTGCCACCTGATAAGTCATCTGAAGTTATCTCTGTGAAATAAGCGGTGAGGGCCGCGCGAGACGCGAAGAAAAGTCGTCATCTCTCTATCAAAAAAGTGATTATAGCGAGGCGCGAACAAGTCAAGGGTTCGCTTCGCCAGATTGCAAAAAATAGACGCCATTTTGATTTGGTTTTGTGTCGATTTTTTGCCCTCTGCCCTTGACTTGTTCGCTTCTGCTCGCTGTTGGTTGTTTTTTGACAGCGAGATGAAGCAAATGAAAAGTTTAGAAATAGAAAACGAAATGAAAAAAACAGCTGAAGAATGGCAGTCTTTGATTAAATATGGTGAGTTATCGAACGAAAGAATGGAATTGATTAAAAGCTATCAGGAAAAATACGAGCAGCTTTCTAAGGCCTATTGGCTACAAAGGGATTTTGAGGAACAGAGCAAGTTCTAGTTAGAAAACAAAGGGGCGAAAGCCCCTTTTTTGTTGGCTTTGGGGTTTTGAGGATCAAATCCCGCAAGCGCAACGCAGCGGGGCCAAACGCCCCCGCCCCATTGATGCCTTAAAAATAAAAAAAATTTAACGCCGCTTGCCGGGGTTCAATCCTCTGTTTGCGGCTATGGCCGTGGCGGTTGATGCCCATCAACCGCATACTCAAGACCGGTTTTTTGAAGCCTTAAAGCCGCTTTGGAAGTCGCCGGTAAAGTACCGGTAACACTCCGGCAAAATTCAAATCAAAAAAAACGTCCGTAAGGACTCATTTTTTATCCAGTTTTTTGCTTTTTTGCGTTTTGAAAATTAATGATTTTGTCATTTTTTAGATCTGCGGCAGCCTTTTTTATACATTCTAATTTTCCATCTTTTATTGACCATTGCCAGTTTGTTACCTCGATCAATGTTTCAAGAGACAATTCAAGAGATTGTTTGAAATTTGCGGTTTTGCGATCGCTTGATCCAGTCAAATATTTTATTTTCTCCACACTGTACGGAAATGGGTTTTCATGTGTCGCATAATTAAGATACAACCAACGTGCCAAAGGCTTATTTTTAAGTTTAAATAATAAGTAGGTAACGATAAGTATTTTGGCATAAAAATTTTTAACCCATTGAATT
>CAZLQB010000113.1:0-3417 GCA_964561585.1 uncultured Pseudomonadota bacterium | reverse complement strand
GAAGAAGAAGTGGCAGAAGTCATTGAGCCCGAGGCCGAACCAGAAGCTATAGTCGAAGAAGCCGCGATTATTGAAGAACCAGCAGCAAGCGCCGAAATGGTAGAATATGTAGATGAAAATGGCAACCCTGTAGATGCCGAAGGCACTCTTTTATACCCAAAAGAAAACGTCGCGGCCAATGAAACTGCTGAATACGTAGATGAATCGGGCAACCCTGTAGATGCTGACGGGAATCCTTTAATGGTCGACGAGGAAGGCGAGGTAGCTTAAAAACAGTATTAAATAACTAAATTTCATTTAAAAAGGGGAAGGCGCTCGGTTAACCGAGCGCCTTCCCCTTTTTGGTGGTCAAAACTTTTTTTACTTTACAGGCTTTTAAAAACGGCTAAAATCTTAAAACGTCGGGGGTTGGCATCTAATGTTATAAAAACCCAGACAATCACTATTAATCGTTATTTTAAAAATATAGACATCCTGGTCAAAAAAAGAGAGGACTGGTAATGTTCGGGCAGGCATTTAAAAAATTAAGCATGGGCGATTCGTTCAAAAACATCCTTTTGTATTGGCTTCCTGAGTTAATAACAGCAATAGTCTTTGTCGTGCTCCCCCCGCTCTACGATTCTTACCTTACGGCCCAACTCAATTCGATTACCACCTATGGCGCAATCGGCATGGCCTCAAATTTTCTTAATACGCTTGTTAAGCTCGCTGAAGCACTCCCGGTTGCCATGATAGCTATTTATGGCCGCTACAATGGCCGACAAGAATACGAAAAATGTGGCGAAGGCCTTGGTGATACTTTTTGGACAACCTGCTTTTTGGGCTTTTTGCAGTTTTTCATCATTCTCATTGGCGCCGAATTCATATTCAATTTACTTGGGGTCCCTGCAACCATGGTTAAAATTGGAGCTTCTTTTTTACGTATTAAATCACTTGGATTCTTTTTTATGTTTACCATCATGGCCTTTATTGGCTTTATGCGCACCGTCAAAAACACCCTCATGCCCATGTTTTTGACCGCATTTGGAGTTGGTTTTTATGTGCTTATAGCACCATTGCTCGCTTTTGGAGGCTTGGGCATCCCGGCACTCGGTCAAAATGGCATAGCTCTAGCCACGGTAATAGAATTCATACTCATGAACGCCATAGCAATTACCTATATTCTCCTCACGCCAGAATATAAAAAATATTTCACTCAAACCTTTTATTCCATTTTCAGCTTTAAACGCATTGCCCATTTGCTTAATGTAAGCTGGCCAATAATTATTGATAAAAGCCTTGTTGCTTGGTCATATGTTTGGCTCAGCAGTATGATAGCCCCAATGGGCACAATTGCCATTGCCTCATATTCCATTGTTTTAAATCTTGAGCGGCTTGCATTTATCCCAGCGATGGCTTCAGGACAAATTATCGCTTTTCTGGTAAGTAATAGATTAGGTGCTCAAGACCCTGATGGCGCAAGTGCCAACATTAAAAAGGTGCTTTTACTCACCGCCGTAACGGTTATCCCATCACTCGTTATTTTATGTCTTGGTTCAAGCTTTTTTATCAGTTTTTTTGACAAAACCCACGAATTATCCGCCCTTGCCTCACGTGCTTTACCCTATGTTAGCTTGCTCGTCATTTTTGATTTTACTCAAGT
The DNA here is from genome assembly GCA_964561585.1 of uncultured Pseudomonadota bacterium. Classification (GTDB taxonomy): domain Bacteria; phylum Babelota; class Babeliae; order Babelales; family RVW-14; genus GWF2-38-10. The sequence continues at coordinate 1,775 of CAZLQB010000113.1, read as the reverse complement.
TGTCCTTTCGGGGGCGCTACGCGGCGCAGGGGATGTTAAAACGGTTATGCTCGGGCGATTTATTGCCTGCATTGTTTTCTTTTTTCCTTGTTCATACCTGATCAGTCATTTACCTATTCAAAGTCAAGCATTGCGCTTTACGTTGATCTATGGTTCGCTCTACCTTGCAACCGGTGTAATGGGGCTCATTTTCTTACTCCGCATGCGCAACCATAAGTGGCAAATCCGAAAAATCTAAAAAGGGGCTTTTGTGGCTGAATTTAACAAAGAAGAACTGCTTAAAATCTCTAAGCTTTCCGGGCTTTCTATTGCAGAAAACGAGATCGCCCTCTTTACCAATCAAATTCAAAATGTTTTGAGTTTTATTGACCAACTTCAAGAAGTACAAATTACCGCTACTACCGAATCTGTCCGTAATGTTAATATCCTTCGGGCCGACGTTTGTCAACCAACAACCGCCAATACACCGCTTGAACTGGCGCCACAACGTCAGGAACAGTATTTTGTTGTTCCAAAAATTTTAGATGAAAAGTAAAGCAATTCAGGATGGACCCCGGATCGAGTCCGGGGCAACAAAAAAGACAAATTTTGGCGCCGTCTTTTTAACAAATATCGCCTCATTTGTCATCCTGAACGTGATTCAGGATCCATCTTAAAAAAGGAAAAATTTAAAGGCTACCCATGGAAGCATTTTTGACGATTAAACAAATCAAAGAAAAATTGGCCAAGAAAGAACTTTCGCCACTAGAGGTATCATCTTATTACCGCGATCGCCTCAAGCGATTTAACGGCAAGCTTAACTGCGCCATTGAGATATTTGAGGGCGAGAATAATAGCAAGCCGTTCACACCTCCCCAAGAAAAAGAATTGTCTGGCATCCCCTGCCTTATAAAAGATTTAATTTGCCAAAAAGGCCATATCGCCTCGGCCGGCTCAAAAATCCTGTCCAACTATAAAGCAAGTTATAACGCAACCGTTATTGACCGCCTTACCGATGCCGGCGCCATATCGCTCGGCCGCGCAAACATGGACGAATTTGCCATGGGCGCCTCGGGCGAAACATCGGCATATGGGCCAACGCGAAATCCATGGAACACCGAATACGTACCCGGTGGGTCAAGTTCAGGATCGGCCACGGCAGTCGCCGCTGGTCTCGTTCCCTTTGCGCTTGGATCGGAAACCGGTGGCTCAATCAGACAACCAGCATCATTTTGTGGTTTGGTCGGCATGTACCCAACGTATGGGCTACGCTCCCGCTATGGGGTTATCGCTTTTGCATCTTCATTCGATCAGGTTGGACCATTAACTAAGACCGTCTATGATAATGCATTGGTCGCCACAGCCCTATCTGGTCAGGACCCAAAAGACTCAACCACGATCCCAATGGCACCAAAAAATTATACAATTGGCCTTGATGGTAAACTCCCAGAAAACATAACTATTGGAATCATCAAAGATGGTATCGGTGAAGGCATAGACCCTCAAGTTGCAGCTCGCTTTGATGCTGCTTGCACACAACTAAAAAAATTGGGCGCCAAGCTTAAAATTATCGATCTGCCAAGCCTCAAATACGGCAACGCGGTCTATTTCATTATCAGCAGAGCCGAAGCGGCCTCAAACCTCTCGCGATACGACGGCACCCTTTATGGCCGAAGGTCGGAAGAATGCTCGACCCTTGAACAAATGTACGTAACAACCCGGCAAGAAGGATTTGGACAAGAGGTTAAGACACGCATTTTGACCGGCAATTACGTATTATCAGCCGGACATCGAGA
>CAZLQB010000112.1:0-3461 GCA_964561585.1 uncultured Pseudomonadota bacterium | reverse complement strand
AATTCAGCACATGAAGAATAGAGTGATGATGATGAAACATCAATGGCTAAAATGATGGTGCGATCTCGTTCTTCAATAAACTGCTTAACCATGATTTTATTGGTTTTTGCTGAGCTGTTCCAGTCAATTCGTCTGATATCGTCGCCAAATTGATAGTCTCTTATTTGATCAAATTCAAGGCCAGAACCCTTGAATGCCGATGTATAATCGCCCATCAAAGTGTTTTGCATAAGGCGCTTGGTGTGTAATTTAATGTTTTTTATCTTGTTGCGAATATTTTCATTAATCATTACGCGCTCCTTTTAATAGTGCTAAGGAGTTTCTACCAAAGAGCATCCATTTCTTTTTGCAGTACCTCAGGCAATATAATTGAACCATCGGCTTGTTGATAGGTTTCCATAAGCGCAACCATAAGGCGTGGTAATGCAAGCGATGATGCATTAAGTGTATGAGCAAGCGTTGGTTTTGCTTCATTGCCGCTGCGGTGTCTTATTTGTGCGCGTCGAGCCTGAAAATCGGTGCAATTACTGCATGATGAAACTTCATAATATTGTTGTTGTCCGGGCAACCATGCTTCGATGTCGTATGTTCTGGACGATGAGAATGAGCAATCTTGTGTGGCCAAAAGGCTAACGCGATAATGAAGTCCAAGTAATTGAAGTATTTTTTCGCCACAGGCAACCATCATCTCAAGTTCTGGATTAGATTTTTCTGCTTGGCAAATCGAGTAAAGTTCGCATTTTTCAAATTGATGAATACGAATAAGGCCGCGTTCGTGTGCACCATAGGTTCCGGCTTCACTTCTAAAGCAACTTGTCCAGGCGGTCATGCGAATTGGAAGTTGATCGGTGGATAGAATTTTGTTTGCATAGATATTGGTTAAGCTTACTTCGGCCGTTGGAATAAGATTAAGCCCTTGTGCAGGAACTTCATAATAATCACCGCGAAATTTAGGCAAATTTCCTTAGTTATAGAGTGCTTTTTCATTAACCAAATAGGGCGGAATAATAGGTTCAAAGCCGTGAGCAACGTTGTTTTTGAGCATAAGGCGGGTTAGCGCATAAATAACTTTTACGCCGGTGCCGCGGTACAATGCAAATTGAGCCCCAGACATTGCGGCCGCTGTAGGAAAATCAAACCACCCAGCTTGTTCATTAAGCTCAACATGGTTTTTTGGGGTAAACGAAAAGTCTTTTTTGCTTCCAAATGCTTTTACCGGTTTATTTGCTTCTTTGTTGCCAAGGGGAAGGTCCTCTTGGGGAAGATTTGGGCACGAAAGCCAGAGATCGTTAAGCGCCTTATCCTTTTCTTCGAGTGCCGTTTCATTGGCCTTTATTTTTTTACCTAAATCGGTGCCTTTTTCGCGGAGTTCGGGGGTTATGCCTTTAGCTCCTTGTGCTGCAAGCTCATTTTTTTCTTTGCGCAGTTGCTCAATTACCGCTTTTGTTGATTTTACTTCTTGATCGAGAGAGATGAGGAGGTCGATGTTGAAGGTTGGTTCTTTGCGTAAAATGAGTTCTTTAACGAGCGCTGGTTCTTCGCGTAAGCGATTTAGGTCTATCATGGGAAGTTCTCCGCAACATAAGGCATTAGCTTTTTTGGCAATAAACATTTAACACATTTTAACAGGCATTTCTCATTTTAAAGAGAGTTTACAAAAAAGTGTAATTTTTTGTTGGGTTGGCGCTAAAAATTTGAAGGTTAGGGTAATGGATTATAGCTTTGAGGATCGTAATCATCAATAAGCCACTTATTGCCTTTCCACAGGTTGATAAAAAAGCGCTTGGCTGGATAGACAAACCGCATGTGTCCATAGCGCAGAGATAATTGTTTAAGGGCCGTTTTTTTATCTTTTTTTTGTTGTTCAAGGACCCAGAGAGCAGCAGCTTCTCCCGTTCGATCTGCCCCGCCATAGCAGTGTATGAGTATTGGCCTTTGGGCGGTTTGGTAAATTGTCAAAAGATTAAGCAAGTTTTGTTTATTTGGTAATCGGGCCGCACTCATTGGGATGCTATAAAAAGTTACGCCCAGCTTTTCGGCGAGCTTTTTTTCCTTTTGCCACCATTTTTTTTGTTCATTATTGCCACGAAGATTAATAATTGTTTTGATGTCATGCTTTTTTATCATTGCTTCAAGAAAAAGCGGCGATAATTGTGCCGAGCGGTACAAAACGCCAGGTTGGACCGTGTGAAAATTATTAAGTGCCTTTTCAAGGCTTGTAATATGAATAGGGTGCGATATTTTTGGCGATGAACATACTTTTGGTCTGCGGGCGCAACCAGTAATTGAAAAGACTATGATAATGCAGACATGCGCATATAAATACTTCATACCAAAAGCGGTTTCTTAGCCCAAGAATTTTTTAAAAAAACTTGAGATGCCATTGGGATTGTTACCTTGAGCATCAAGTTTTTCAGCATATTCTAAAAGCACTTTTTTAGTATCTTCGTTAAGCTTGGTTGGAATATCGCATTGCGTAATGATAATCAAGTCGCCAACGCCGCGGCCTTGCAAGTGTTGAAATCCTTTGCCAGCAACGCGAACGATTTTACCAACAGCACATCCCTTAGGAATTTTTACTGTCTCGCGTGTGCCATCGATGTTTTCGATTTCAATTTGGCACCCAAGGACGAGTTGGGGATAGGTGAGGTTAAGGGTTGTCACAAGATTATTTTCATCGCGTGAGAATTTGGCGTCGGGTTGAATGTTTATGGTGAGGTAAAGATCTCCAGCCCCGCCACCAAAAATTCCGGCGTCACCTTTTTCGCTTACACGCATCTCTGCTTGATTAAAAATGCCTGCGGGGATAGAAATAGAAAGTTTTTCATGTTTTTGTACGCGTGTTTGTCCACGACATGTTTGACATGGGTTGGTGATTTTAAATCCTTGGCCATTACAAGCCGAACATGGTTGGCTGTAGGCAAAAAAGCCTTGGCGATAATGGATTGTCCCCTTGCCTTGGCATGTGGCGCATGGTGTAGGCTTTACATTGTCCTTGCAGCCAGTTCCTTTGCAGGTTTCACATTTTTCTAGACGATAGATTTTAATTTCTTTTTTGCATCCGGTATATGCTTCTTTGAGCGAGACTTCTATGTTTTGAGAAAGATCATGTCCGCGCTGAGCGGTTGGTCCGGACTTTTTTGTTTTGCGTTGTGGGCCGCCAGCACCAAAAAGATTTTCGAATATATCACTGAAGTTTTCAAAGATATCGCCCATATCCTCATATTGATGGGGCCCATACCCTTGTCCCATGCCTTCGTGGCCAAATTGGTCATAACGGGCACGCTTTTCTTTATTAGAAAGAATTTCGTAAGCTTCGGTTGCTTCTTTAAAGCTGTTTTCCGCTTCTTTATTGTCCGGGTTACGGTCTGGGTGGTACTTAAGAGCAAGTACGCGATATGCTTTTTTTATTTCTTCTGGGGTTGCTGTTTTTGTTACCCCAAGTATTTCGTAATAATCTC
>CAZLQB010000111.1:0-3478 GCA_964561585.1 uncultured Pseudomonadota bacterium | reverse complement strand
ATCGAACCGGGATTCTGAGAAATACAATCAAGAAATTCTTAAAAGCCTTTGTGATGTTTGTGCCAATGAGCCAATTGGCATTATTAACGCAAATAGTGAGCAAGAAGTAAAATGAAAAAAAAAAATTGCAACTCGGTTTCCGTTAAAGGTTGTTCTTACGCTTCATGTTGAAAACTTGCACACAAAGAACTTTTTACGTGGGCTTGATGGTGTGTTGGGGGTAAGTCCGCAAATTGCGCAGCTTGTTGCCGAACAAAACAAGCTAAAGCATCTTGGCATAAAAGTTATTGATTGGAGTGCTCCTTTTTTTAACGCCAAAAAATTTTTGGAATATAAACCAAAAGACGATAGAGCCCATTTCTTTCGCGATAACTTTGGCATCACGTTATCTGATAGCCCAACGGTTTGCATGGTTGCAAATTTTTTATCAGAAGAATGGAAGGATCATCCTGCGCTCCTTGAGGCGATAAGAATATTGGTTCAAGATCGAGATGTTTTGGTGCAGTTACTTTTGGCTGGCGATGGACCGCGTTTGAAAAACATCAAGAAGTTGGCAAGAACTCTAGGTATTGAAAAGAGTGTCTTTTTTTTGGGTTATACCACCAAAATTCCAGAGCTTATTTCGTTTTCTGATATAAAGGTTGTTTCCAGTAAAAGTGAAGCGTTTTGTATAGCATTACTTGAGGCAGCCTTACTGAAAAAGCCATTGATTGGAACTCGTGGCACTGGGATGGAAAATATCGTTAAAGACGAAGATACTGGATTGTTGTTTGCAAGGGGCGATTCAAAAGACCTTGCCGATAAGATTGAGTTTCTTTTAAAAAATGAGCAAGCAAGGAGCGAACTTGGATTGCGAGCCTTTTCCTTTGTTAATGAAAATTTTTTACCAGAAGTGAGCATCAAAAGAATTGAAAGATTTTATACTGCGGTTTTATCGACAACGGGTTCTTAATGTGCGCGGCTTTCATTTTTCTAGCTGAGCGGGATTCCCTTAATAATAAATTGGTACAGGCGTTGTTTTGTTTTTAGCCTACGTTTTTTGTGGTGCTTTTCCTTAGTAACCGTCACTAATAGGGGGTGGTTGATTCCCGAGTCGGGACGATTGAGGTTTTGTAATAGCCGCGAAATAGAACCTTCCGAGGTGCTTACCCCTTTAATAATGACGAGGTTGTTGCTCGTGGGGTTTTGTGTTGCTGGGTTCTTTGATGGTTTTTCATCGAGTATATTCTTTTTGTTTATTATCTTTTCGAATGAAATTGATTTTAGCCAAATTGTTTCGGGTGTCTGGTGCGCCATGGCTATAAGCAGCGAGTTTGGGTTGTTGGTTTTACCAAGAAGCTTTTTGGTTGCCTTATCTTTTTCCTGTAATAGCGTGATGTCCATTTTTAACTTATTTGTTTCGGCAAGTTGTTTTTCATAGGAATTATTCGTGCTTTTGAGTTTTTTTAGCTGCTCGATAAGTGCGATTGTTAGATTGGTAATCCTGCGATGGTTTATGGCGACTCCTATGCCAAGGGTGCATAGCGCCAAGATGGTGATCGTTAACCAGGCTTTGGTCGATTGGTGGCCTTGACGGAGCAGTAATTCAAGCAAGTTTATCGTGGTGTTTTGGTCTGTGGAGTACGTTATTTGGGTGAGTTTTGCGCTAATTTTTGATAAAGCGAGCGCGTACTGGAGTACTACAAACGGCAACATAGGCGATGATTTATCGATGCTTGGAGGCAAGTGGACCATAATTGTCGGCAGGCTGAGTTTGCTTGCGTTGAGGTATGAGGTTAATTGCGCAATGAGTAGCGAGGGCTTAAATAAGATTCCTTGATATATGGTTCGAGCATCAAGCGCTATGGTTATTGGTTTTTCGGGTAATGTTGTCTCGGTAATGACCATGCGCTCATCAAAAAGCGATATAGTGAGCGTTGGTTTTCGAGAAGTTCCTTTAAAAAAACACATAAACACGCCTTTATTGTAATGGGCAGTGTTGCAAGACGTTACGGTCAATGTTTAACTTATGTTGTTCGAGTTGGTGAAGGGTGAGGAGTCCGGCTTTTGCTCCACGGCTTTGTAAGACCGATGCGCTATTGAGAATGCCACTTTGAAGCGCTTCGTCAATAGTATTTCCTAGCATTAGGCTTGCTACAAAGCATGAACCAAAGGCATCGCCGCCGCCAACGGTGTTGGTTACCGCTATTTTCATGCTGGGACAAAAGGTAACCTGGTCATTCGAGGCGACATAAACACCGTTGCAGCCATTGGTGACGACTACAATCTTTGGTCCCATTTTCAAGACCTCCTTAAAAAACAGTCTGAGACTAAAAAAACGATCGGCGTAGGCAAGTGGATTGCTGAGAAGGTATGCTTTGTCATTGTGTTGGTTGATGCCGCTTGCATTACCCTGTTCGCACCACTCAAGAGCTTTTTGATAGCTTTCGTCGCCCTGGATGAGTGCAAGCATGAATATTTGGGCCTCGGCGCTATTAAGGATGATGATATCGATATTTTTAAGTGATTCCCTAAGAATTTTTGTTCCCTTGGCTAACTGGCTGACTCCTGGGTTGACAGCAACTGGGACATGGTGCTTTTTTGCTAATAAGGTTAGTTGCGGGAGCATTGTGGCCGATTCGTGGCTAAGTGATGTTATATACATGTAATTGCAGGTTGCTATATAAGCCTCGGGAATCTTGTCGACCGGTAGATTGCGGTTGGCGCCGCGATAGGCAAAAATGGTTGATTCCCCCTGTTGGGAGTTGATAATGAAGGATTGGCCGGTTTCGACAACTGGGTCAACATTAATAAATGAAGGATCGACACCTTCTTGGACAAGTTTAGTGTGGACTGCCTGGCCCGGCATATCGTTTCCGATGTTGCAAAAACAACTGGTTGCAAAGCCTAGTCGGGCAAATGAGACGGCAGCATTGGTTGCACCGCCACCCGTTTCATGGGTGATGGTGTTTATTTCTTTCTTTTCCCCTGATTCAAAAAGCATATAATTGGCAACCAAGTTCTTTTTTGCAATAGTCATAAGATCAGAGCCTTCATAGTGTAAGAAGATATCTTGGGTTGCGCCGCCGACGGTTAATATGTTCATTTCAACTTCTCCTATGGAGGTGCCCAGCCAATCCTAAAGATGCTATGGGAAGGGAAAACCGAGCATAGAGGGTTCTAATATTTTTACCTGAGTTATTCAAGTTTACGCATCTTGTAATAAAAACTGCAAGAATGTGCATTTTTTCTTTGACATTGTCATCGGCTGAGATATACTTTGCTCTGTTGTTGAGTGAAATTTATTTTGCTTGTTTGAAATTTTCTAGACGGTGTTTTGAGCGGATTTGATAAATAAAAAAAACTTTAAAAAATTGCTTGAAATATTAAAAAGAAAAAAGTACAATGGTTACACATTTGATGACTGAGATCTGGTGGGGGAAGAAAAAAATTAGTTATCTTTGAAATACACAGAGACGGAAGGTAACTCTAAAAGTTA
>CAZLQB010000110.1:1926-3653 GCA_964561585.1 uncultured Pseudomonadota bacterium | reverse complement strand
GATTGGATTAACGAATTATTTTTAAGATGGATGCTGAATCACGTTCAGCATGACAAAAAAAAGATGGCCCAAGAATCACGTTCATGGCGACAAAAAGGATTTTGTAAGCACGTTTTGTTAAGAAAATTAATATAAAGGTTATACCCATGAGTAATAATAAAGCTGAAGAAAAGAACAAAAACCCGTTTCAACATACCCTTAATTTGCCAAAAACCGAGTTTTCGCTTCGGGCAAATGCGCAGCAAAAAGAACCCGAAATTTTAGCGCGCTGGGAAGCTGAGGGGTTATTTGAAAAGGCGTCTCGTTCTCATAAGGGTGCCGAACGCTTTATATTGCATGATGGTCCTCCGTATGCCAATGGCCATTTACACATGGGGCATGCGCTTACCTATTTGCTCAAAGATTTTGTGTGCAAAGCAAACCGCATGGAAGGCAAATACGCGCCTTTGGTTCCTGGTTGGGATTGTCATGGTTTGCCAATCGAACTCAAGGTAACGACTGAGCTTGGCATTGAAAAAGATCGTAAAGATATTGATCGGGTAAAATTCAAAAAAAAATGTCGCGAATATGTGCGCAATTGGATCGAAATTCAGCGCAAAGAACTCAAGGATATGGGCAAGTTGGCCGATTATGAGAACGCTTACAAAACCATGGATTCTGAATATGAGGCCGATATTATCCGCGCTTTTGCAACCTTTGTAGAAAAAGGATATATCGAACGCAAAGGCAAAACGGTGCCTTGGTGTGCATCGTGCCAGACCGTTTTGGCAACGGCAGAAATTGAGTATAAAGATCGTAAAGATCCTTCTATTTTTGCCCTTTTTCCTTTTGAGCCAAGCGCTGCGCACCTTACGTTACCCTATTGTTTTGAACAAGATCCAGAACTAAAAATTTCATTTTTGGTGTGGACAACAACCCCCTGGACTTTGCCATTAAATAGGGCGGTGGTGCTTAATCCTAAAGCAACCTACGTCGTTATTGCAGGAAAAGAAGCTCATCAGGCTTATATTCTTGCCAAAGATTTGGCCGACAAAATTTGTGCCGATTTTGGCATAGAAAAGAAAATTTTAGCCGAATGCGATTCGATTGTTTTTGAAGGCAAGCGGGCGCAACATCCATTTATTGACGGTTTAACCGTTCCGCTTATTTTGGACGATTCTGTTTTGGTGGGTGAGGGTACGGCGTGTTTACATTCCGCCCCTGGTTGTGGGCCAGAAGATTATGTATTGGGCGTAAGAAATAACCTTGAAATATTTTCTCCATTATCTGCCGATGGCCGTTATACCGTTGGCATTCAGCCACAAGAACTTGAAGGCATGGCAATTACCGATGCGCTTGGCTGGGTAATTAAAACCATGCAAGAGAAGGGTGCGCTTGCCCATAAAGCGAGCATTACGCACTCATATCCTCATTGTTGGCGCTGCCACCAGGGCTTAATGTTTCGTGCAACCGACCAATGGTTTTGTGATCTAAAAAACCAAGACCTTGTTGATCGCGCACTAGCGGCCGTTGCCAATATACAATTTGTTCCTGAATGGGGTAAGGCTCGGTTACATGCATTTATTGGTAATCGTACCGAATGGTGTATTTCGCGCCAACGCCAATGGGGTGTGCCCATAACAGCACTTATTTGTACGCATTGCGAAACTGCATATCTTAATGGCGATTTTGTGCGCAAAGTTGCCGATTATGTGGCAAAAGAAGGAATTGAGTTTTGGGATCGCGTG
>CAZLQB010000110.1:0-1916 GCA_964561585.1 uncultured Pseudomonadota bacterium | reverse complement strand
GAGTCGCGTGTCCATGGACGAACTTGTTACATTAGGATTTTTATCCAATGATTTTGCATGTTCACATTGTGGCAATAAAGACCTTGGAAAATTTAGACAAGAACGTGATATTTTGGATGTTTGGTTTGATTCGGGTGTGAGCCATTATGCGGTGCTCGACAAATATCCTGAAAGCCTTGGTACGCCGGCCGATTTATACCTTGAAGGTTCTGACCAGCATCGAGGTTGGTTTCAAAGTTCATTGCTGTGTGGCATGGTGCTGAATGATAAAGCGCCAATGGAAGCCATTTTAACCCATGGGTATGTGGTTGATGAACAAAAACGCAAAATGTCCAAGTCGGTGGGAAATGTTATGGCGCCACAAGATGTTATTGCCAAATATAGCCGCGACATTTTACGTTTATGGGTCGCAAGTGCCGATTATGAAGGCGATGTTGTTATATCAGAAAAATTGTTAGGCAATATTGCTGAGATGTATCGCAAAATTCGCAATACCTGCCGATTTTTAGTATCAAATTTGTACGATTTTGATGTAAATAAAGATGCTGTTGATATCAAAAATATGCTTGCCATCGATCAATATGCTTTGGCAACATTGCATGAAGTTTCGCAAGCGGTGCGGACGGCATATGCCGAATATCATTTCTCGACCGTTGTTCACACGCTCAATAATTATTGCACCAATGATCTAAGCGCAAAGTACCTTGATATTATCAAGGACCGTTTATATGTCGAACAGGCCGATGGCGTATTGCGCCGTTCAGCGCAAACGGTGATATATAACATCCTTGATGTTTTGACGCACTTAATGGCGCCCATTTTATCGTTTACAGCAGAAGAACTGGTTGGTTTTTATCAAAATGGATCTGAAGATTCAATTCACCTTCAAACCTTTGTTAAAACTAATCATATAGAAGGTTTATCTTTAGACGCATGGAAAGTTTTAGGTCACATGCGAGATGCAGTGCTTAAAGCGATTGAACCCAAAAGACAAGCAGGGCTTATTAAGCATCCACTTGAGGTGAAATTAACAATCTATGTTGATAAAACAACTGAAGAAGGTTTATTGCTTGATCGTGTAATTAAGCAATTAGCGCAACGCGAAGACGTTAACAGATTCTTTAAAGACTGGTTTATCGTTTCTCAAATTACCTTTGTCGATAACGCTAATAACCTTGGGGCGACCGATTTGCCATGGTTATCAGTTAACGTTGAACATGCCGAAGGCATAAAATGCCCTCGTTGCTGGCAATGGGAAGTGACCGATCGTGAAGATCAATTATGCTCGAGATGTGTGAGCGTTTTAGCTGAAAGCTAAAAGAAGACTAGAGCCAGGCGTCGGTATCGTGATCTGAATCATCGGAACTAGAACTAATTGTGGCTGCGGCACTACCGCTTTGCAACAGGCCGGGGCTCAGCATCAATGGTGTATCTCTTTGCGCTGGTAATTGGTACTCATAAAGGCTTGTTACGAAGCATCGTTGGCCCTTTTTTTTACCAACATTTATGCCTACAAGTTCAGCCCCATTATCTGTTATTGTTCCATATTGGCGAGCATTGATTTGATCAAGCGCCATTTTTGCCGAATGATTGAATTTGAATTCTACAATGATCGTGTGAGCTGGGCGCTCTGGATATTGTGGCATGTTAATAATAACGTCGGCTCGGCCTCCCCATGTTGGAATTTCTGTTGTAACAATCCCTATGCCTATAAATGTTAAAATGTTAGCGAATATTGCTTGGTAAAATTTTTCTAGGTGAATTTGCCAGCGATTTGGGATTAAATTATAATAACGGCTCCAAAAAGCACTAAAATGCTCAGAGGCAGAAACGTTTAAAAGTGATGTTTTAAAGATATGATTCTCCTTATAAAACGGATCCTCAATGTTGAGTGGATCGATTTCTTCTGTGTTGTC
>CAZLQB010000109.1:0-3737 GCA_964561585.1 uncultured Pseudomonadota bacterium | reverse complement strand
TTTTCCCATGCTTGTTTTGTTGAATCTCGCTTTGACTGGTCCCTTTTAAGGGGTGCCAATTTAAGTAATGCGATTTTGACTAACTCAAACTTTGCGGGAGCAGATTTATATTATGCGAAATTTTGTGCGGCAGATCTTCGTGGAGCGTATTTGCCAGCAACAAATTTGGATGGCACTACTTTTGAAGGCGCCTGTTTGGATGGAGCTGTTTTTGTAGATAATGATAAAAAATTAAAGCTTCATTATACGATGCAGACTAATTTCAATAACGCAAGTCTTCGATGGGTGCGTTTTCAGGGGGTTTGTACAAAATACCGGTCTTCGCCGGGGGAAAGTTGCTGGTCTTATCTGTGGGCTTCATTTGAAAACGCCATCTTAGAGGGTGCAGAATTTTGTGATCTTGGGTTACAGCGTATTAAGTTTATAGGCGCAAATTTAACTCATGCAAAATTTCAAAATTGTGATTTGCGTGGATCGTCTTTTAAAAACGCAAACTTAATCGGAACTGTTTTTAATCATGTTGAGGTTAATCGTTATGCCGGTCATTATAAGGGTGCTCCATATGATTTTTCAATAGAGGCTACAGATTTTTCTGGTGCTAATAATATGTCTCAGGAATTGCAATATTTTTTATCTGATGCAAAACGCCGTGACCGCTATTGAGAAGATGACGATGTTTAATCGATAAAATAGCTAAATAAAAGAGGTGACCGACATTTTAAAGTGTCGGTCACCTCTTTTACTTACTTATTTACTTGTGACGATAGTCTTAGTCGTCAGCGCGTGATGTACGTTTACGCTTATTTGGGTCCAAATGTTGTTTGCGCAAGCGAGTTGATTTTGGCGTTACTTCAATGAGCTCGTCGTTGTTGATCCAGTCAAGACATGACTCAAGCGTCATAACGCGTGCCGGTGCTATTTTCACTGCATCATCAGTACCAGATGCGCGCATATTGGTGAGTTTCTTTTTTCTGGTTGGGTTGACTTCAAGATCATTTTCGCGGCTATGTTCGCCAACGATCATGCCTGAGTAAACTTCCTCAGTTGGGGAAACAAATAACGTTCCTCGTGGTTGTAAACCATCTAATGCGTAAGGAGTTACTGGGCCAGCCTCCATAGAAATCATGGCGCCACGGGTACGGCCTTGAATTTCGCCGGCGTAGGTGTCATAGCTATGAAAGCGGTGACTCATGAGTCCTGTGCCACGCGTATCGGTCAAGAACATGCTACGGAAGCCAATAAGGCCTCGTGCAGGTACTTTGAATTCGAGACGAAGCTTCTTTGTTCCATGGTGCGTCATATTTTGCAAGATTGCTCGGCGTCGGCCAAGGTTTTCCATAATAATACCTTGATACGCTTCTTCGACATCGATAAAGAGCAGTTCATATGGTTCATGTTTTTGGCCATTGACCGTTTTGTAAATAACTTCAGGAGCAGAAAGTTGCAGTTCAAAACCTTCTCGACGCATTGTTTCAACCAAGATGCCAAGGTGTAATTGACCGCGACCGGAGACCTTAAAGGTATCGGCTGAGTCAGTATCTTCAACGCGGAGGGCAAGGTTTGTTTTAACTTCTTTTTGAAGGCGGTCACGGATTTGACGGGAGGTGATTAATTTACCCTCGCGGCCCGCAAATGGCGAGTCGTTGACCGAGAAATCGATAGAGAGCGTTGGCTCGTCAATCTCAACATAAGGGATCGGCGTTGGGTTTCCAACATCGCAAATAGTTGTTCCAATCGTGATATCTTCATCAACACCCGCAAGAGCAATGATGTCACCAAGCGTTGCCGATTGAACATCGACACGTGAAATACCTTCAAAGACATACATTTTAATAATTTTTACTGGTGCGCCAACATAGGTTCCCTTGCATGCGATTACTTGTTTGCCCATGTTAATCGATCCACTAAATACGCGGCCAATAGCAATACGGCCAACATAGTCTGAGTGGTCAAGGTTGGTTATTAGAATGCGGAGATTGTCAGATTCTTGTTCTGGCACCGGTATGCTGTCTATGATTGTTTGAAATAATGGCTCAAGCGTTCCTTCAAGTCTATTAGGATCTCTGGATGCATAACCGCCTCGTGATGAGCCGTACAATATAGGAAAGTCGAGTTGTTCTTCGTGTGTTGCCAAATCAAGAAAGAGTTCATGGATCATGTTCTCGGTACGTTCAACATCGGCATCTTTACGATCAATTTTGTTGATAAGTACAATAGGCTTGAGTTCAAGCTGGAGAGCCTTTTGAAGTACGAAACGAGTTCCAGGCAATGGTCCTTCGGCAGCGTCAACCAATAGCATGAAGCCTTCAACCATTTGCAAGGTACGTTCAACTTCGCCACCAAAATCCAAGTGACCAGGGGTGTCGACGATGTTAATTTTAACACCATTGAAATTAATGGATGTGTTCTTGGCCAAAATCGTGATACCGCGTTCGCGTTCAAGATCGCCAGAGTCCATTACGCGTTCCATTGTTTCGGCCGAAACGGTGCCCGATTCTTTAAGCATTTGGTCAACCAGCGTTGTTTTGCCATGGTCAACGTGGGCAATTATAGCAATGTTTCTAACATCTAATCTTTGTCTAAAACTCATTGATCCCCCTGTACTTTTTAGTGGTTATATTCTACCTAGTGTTTAGGTTACCACATGTGAATAATTTTTCAAAATGAAATAAAATTATCAAGAAAAAAGAAAGGAAGCTAAGGCTCCCTTTCTTAACATTTTCTGTAAATCAACAGTTCTTATTTAGCGGTGAACTGCGCAGAAAGGCAATAATGCCATTGAGCGGGCCAACTTGATTTCGCTTGCAAGATGGCGTTGATGAAATGCGCAGTTGCCAGAAACCTTTGAAGGAAGGATTTTGTAGCGTTCTGTGAGGAAGTTACGCAACAAATTTGTGTTTTTGTAATCAATCAAAAGTTCTTGTTCTGGACTCGCGCAAAAACGGCAGTGTTTTGGGTTCAAAAATGAACTTTTGCGAACTTTTTTCTTTAATATACGGGAACTAATTTTTAGTTTAAATTTTGTCATCTTTTATCCTTGCTTAACCTTATGCTACTTATTTATCATCTTCATCAAGCCCATTGCCGTTATCCATGTCGACGCTGGAAAGAAGGCCTTCCATCTTATTGTCCTTTAAGAAGGAGTCAACACTTGATGAACGAGCACTGTCGATTGATTCTGGCTTGAGATAAGCGGTTGGAGCATTTTTGTTGAGTTTTATGGTGACATGGCGCATAACAAAATCGCTACATTTAATCTTAAAGAAGGTATCAAGTTCCTTGAGGAAGGTCGTTGTGTATTCTTCTGAAGCTTCGTAGCGGATTAGGATATAGAGACCATAGTCATTTCCTTTGATTGGATAAGCCAAGCGAAGCTTGCCCCATTTATCAAAAGCGGTAACTTGTCCGTTATGATCAGAAAGGTTGTTATAGAAATGGCGCTCAAGAAGGCCGATTTCATCTTCCGTGATTTCGGGACTGGTTAGAATGAGTGTTTCGTATCGTGACATCGAAAGGTTCTCCTCGAATATTTGGATAAAATTACGTGTCAGCCGTAGCCACCTTGGCGTAGGCTGATGCTATACCGAGCAAGGAGATAACGGACATTACGTCCATTAACGGTACCTTACATTTCAAATAAAGTTCTTTAAGACTAGCAAAAATACTTATAAAAGCAATAAAAACAAGACCAGCGAGGTATTGCCAAGAAGGCAAACAAAAAGAGGGCCATCGACATG
>CAZLQB010000108.1:0-3801 GCA_964561585.1 uncultured Pseudomonadota bacterium | reverse complement strand
TGCTGTGAGATACGTGTTTTTTCCACGATTTCCCTTTCTGAGAATATTAAATTAATAAAAAGTTCATAATTAGACTGCCATCAATATATAAAGGTTGTTTTTTGCGGTTCAACTAAAAAGTAAAAAAGGCTAATTTTGTTGTTGTGCCGACATAATTAGGAATTTTTGTTGGTTGGAGGTTAAAACAAGGGAATTTGAGAAATAATTGGGGCCAACGAGAGAGTTCCCTTGATGAGAATCGATTCGTTGATATACTTTTCATATATGATTAGTAACGGTTAATTGACGCTCAAATGTCGGGAGATTACTATGTCAGGTCATTCAAAGTGGGCTACGATAAAGCATAAAAAAGGTAAAGAAGATGCTAAGCGTGGCAAAGTTTTTACCAAAATTATTCGTGAAATAACGGTTGCTGCACGCGAAGGCGGCGGCGATATTAATGGTAACGCACGGTTAAGACTTGTTGTTGAAAAGGCCAAAGCGGCTAATATGCCACAAGATAATATGACGCGCGCCATCAAAAAAGGCGCCGGTGAATTGGACGGTGGGGCACATTATGAAGCTTCGACGTATGAAGGGTATGGCCCTCTTGGCGTTGCCGTAATGGTTGAAGTATTAAGTGATAACAAAAACCGAACGGTTTCCGATTTGCGTCACCTTTTTACCAAAGCTAATGGAAGCCTTGCCGAAAACGGAGCGGTTTCGTGGATGTTTGAACGCAAAGGGGTAATTCGGGCCACCGGACCGTTAAGCGAAGATGAATTGCTCGAAAAATTACTTGATTATAACGTTGACGATATTCGTTGTGATGACAATATTTATACGGTGACGTGTGCATCGCAATCACTGGATGCGGTCAAAAAGGCGCTTGAAGGCGAGCACTTTAAGATAGAAAACGCCCAACTTGAGTGGGTTGCAAAAAACACGACCGAGCTGAGCGACCAAGCTCAAGAAGAAGTGGTTTATAAATTCCTCGAGGCACTTGATGACCTTGATGATGTGCAAAACGTATATGCTAATTTAGGTTCTTAAACGGAGGGTGCTTTTATGTTGCTGAGTATGACCGGTTTTGGCAGCGGGACAATTGTTATTAATACGCGTGCCGGAAAATTATCGTTGGTGGTTGAAATGAAAACCATTAACTCGCGTTATTTTGAGGCGACATGCAAGCTTCCTATTACGCTGAGTTCTTTGGAAGTTAAAATCCTTAATCTTTTACAAGTGAGCTTAGGCCGCGGGCGGCTTTATTTGATTGCTCGTTTTGCCGAGGACAGCGAAATATTTGAAAATGTAAGCCCATCGCTTAAGGT
The DNA here is from genome assembly GCA_964561585.1 of uncultured Pseudomonadota bacterium. Classification (GTDB taxonomy): domain Bacteria; phylum Babelota; class Babeliae; order Babelales; family RVW-14; genus GWF2-38-10. The sequence goes on along the minus strand of CAZLQB010000108.1, from coordinate 2,491 downwards.
TATTGAGCAATATGTTGCGGCCGCTAACCTTATTAAGAAGAAGTTTAATTTGTCTGGTGATTTAAGCGTCACCGATGTTCTTGGTTTGCCTAATGTTTTTGAACTTGGCAAAAGTGAATTTACGGCCGAGGAAGAAAAAGAAATTTTGGCGGGCATGCAAAAAGTAGCGGCACAATTAACACAAATGAGGGCTCAAGAAGGGGCTCGGTTGCAGGTGGATTTAGAACAACGGTTTGCCGTTTGCGCCCTAAAAATTGCTGACATTAAGGTTTATTTTGAACAAGTAATGCAAGAGCAAAAAGACTTGGTTGATAAACAACTTATTCTTTCTCAGGGTGGCGACGAACAGGCAAAACACCAACTTGATGAATTATACGCAACACTCAATAAGATGGATATTCACGAAGAAATTACACGGTTTAATAGCCATTTGGTAAGTGTGCGCGAATTGCTCAAGGATGTTAAACACCATGATAAAGGCAAGCGTTTCGACTTCATATTCCAAGAATTGTTGCGTGAAGTTAATACATTAATGGCAAAGTGTGCGCATTATACGATTAGTTCGTTATCGGTTGATATTAAAGTTGAGCTTGAAAAGGCTCGTGAGCAAATACAAAACATTGTATAAAGAGCGATAGACATTATGCAGCAGCTTGTTCCTTCAACTGTATTGGCATCGGTTGATAAAGTCCTTTTTATTACCCATTTGGCCATCGGTGATTTTACCTATTGGCAAAATTATTTTGCCGAATTTGCCAAACAATATCCGCATATAAAAATTGATATATGGGTTGACGAGGTTCGCCGAACTCGTTGTTTTTGGCGTTGGAATTCGTTGCAAAATTACTCTTTATATGATTGGTTGGAGGCGTGCCCTTTTATTAATAAAGTGTATCGTGAAACCTATTCGCCTGGAACCTATAAAAAATCAATAAAGGCTGCGCGAGCTGAGAGATATCATTTGGTTATATCATTGGCGACCTTACGGAGTCATCAATATGCGCGATTGGCTCGAGCAATAAGTCCACGCGGTTTTGTTGCTGGAATGGTAAATAAGCCAAAATGGTTTCAGGTTTTGAAAAAATGGGCTTATCGTAAATTAGATGCAAAGCTGTTATTGGGGACAATTAACAAACCCGATGATTTTCATATTACCGATTTTTATGCGCAATGCATGGAGCAGCTTTTTGGGTTCAAGGTGGCGTTGGCTGAAAGAGCTCCTTTTATAAATATTCCGCGCAAGTGGATTTCTTATGCCAAATTACGCTTTTTAATGTGGGGCATTGATAAAAACAGTAAGGAATTTGGCAAGGTGTTTTTTATCAACGCTTTTGCAAAAGGGGGCAAGCGTTGTTGGCCATTAAAAAACGTTTTTGCTTTGATGTCAGCATTTAAGCAATATGATCAATGGGGCGACGTTAGTTTTATCGTTAATGTTCCGCCAGAAGAGTTGCCGATGGCGAGAAAATATTTTAATAAACATTCGATGAATGATACGTATCTTTTTTCGGCACAGCACAATTTTTTTCAGTTGCCTGCCATGATATCAATTTGCGATGCAGTGATTTCGGTCGAGACTTCGGTTATGCACCTTGCAAGCGCTCTTAAGGTTCCTGTTGTTGCGTTAATGCGTACAAAAAATCCAGAGTGGCGTCCATGGGATGAAGCGCGAAGCTTGGTTGTCTATGCGCCCAACAGAAAGAGTTGGGTTAAAGATATTGAGGTGCGGCAAGTCATTGATGGGGTTGAGCGATTGGTGGAAAGATGATGCGCCAGTTGGGTACATTACCAAACTTATTGACCATGTTACGCATGGTTATTGTGCCCGTTTTTATGTGGATGTTTTTTTTGGGAGGGGCATGGCTTTGGGGTGCTTCGGTAATTTTTACCATTGCCGCGTTAACCGACTATGGTGATGGTTTTTTTGCCCGACGCATGGGTATTGTTTCCGGGTTGGGGATTTTATTAGATCCTATCGCCGACAAAGTTTTAGTAACCTCTGTGTTTGCTTGCTTTGCATATATAAGCATGCTCCCTTGGTGGTTTTTGGCTTTACTTCTTGGCCGAGACCTTTTGATTACCGGTATTCGGTGGTTTTGGTCAGGGGAAGCATCTGCCATGGGGCCATCATACCTAGGAAAATGTAAAACTGTTGCGCAAATAATTTTAATTTATGTACTCTTTGCATGTTTAATGGGTGAAGTGTGGTTGATGCAAGGAGGATGGTATAATCATATGATTATCGTGGTTAAAGTTTTAATGTATTTTGTCGCTGGTATTACCGCTTACACTGGTCTTGATTATGTGCGGCGGTATTGGATGTTAAAGCGTTCCGGTCCATCGTCGAAGGGCGTTAGTCAGCAAGTTCCTGCCCAGGCGACACCTGTCAAGGTGACCCCTGCCCATGTGGTGCCCGACCAGAAGGTAACAAAAAAACAAAAATCGTCTGTTGCTGATCAGTTGGCGCAAGGTCAAAACAAGCCCGTTCGCC
>CAZLQB010000107.1:0-3827 GCA_964561585.1 uncultured Pseudomonadota bacterium | reverse complement strand
GACTTTCAAACCAAAAAAGGGCCTATTTTTGCCAACCTTATTTTGGCAGATGAAATAAACCGAGCACCAGCAAAAGTTCAATCTGCTCTTCTGGAAGCCATGCAAGAACATCAGGTAACCATTGGCGATACAACCTTTGCCCTTGACGAACCTTTTTTTGTTCTGGCTACCCAAAATCCAATAGATCAAGAGGGAACCTACCGACTTCCCGAGGCACAAGTTGACCGGTTTTTATTTAAGCTCATTATCTCATATCCAAAAATGGCCGAAGAAAAAGAAATTATCGCCAGAGCAACCGACCCAAAAGAAATTTTTAAAATTATAGAAAAAGAAAATATTTTAGCGGCACAAAAATTAGTAAATCAAATTTATATTGATGATAAGGTTATTGAATACATTCTTAATATTGTTTTCGCCTCGCGCAACCCCAAAGAACACCATCTTGATGACATTAAACATTATATCGAATACGGCGCCTCACCCAGGGCAACGCTTGCCATAACACAAGCAGCAAAAGCTTACGCTTTTATCAAAAAGCGCCACTTTGTGATTCCTGATGATGTTAAGTCTGTTGCGCCTGATGTTTTGCGGCATAGACTAATTTTAACTTATGAAGCGGAAGCGGAAAACATTACTCCTGAGGCAATAATTCAAAAAATATTAAGAATTATTCCATCTCCGTAAACAAAAGGGCTATGTTAGCCTTGTTTTACTTGACAGTAGAAGTCACTTGACCGTATCTTCATAGTTTAAAAAGGAAGATCTGCTATGACGCAAGGGCTGTGGGTAGTAAATAGTTCGTTATTAGTTATTTTTTGCTTGGCTTTGTTTGTAAATTCATCGCTAAAACAAGAACCACCCGTTTTACGTTTAAAACGAATACTTGTTGATGAAATTGAAAAAAAAACGCCAGAAGCTCCCGCAATAACCATCAAAACTTGGGAAAAAATTTACCAAAATGATATTTTTGGCACCTTTGTTCAGCAAGAAGTAAAAATCGCTAAACAAAGCTTTATCACCCCAATTCCAGAACCAAGAACGCCAACAATAATCCCTCCACCCGAAATCAAAAAATTCGATTTTGTTGCGCCACTAAATATTACCGTTAAGGGCCTTATTGTTTCAGCTGATGAAAACAAAAGCATTGCAATGCTCACCGACGAAGCCGGCAAAGAAGGCATTTACCACTTGGGTGAAAAAATCAAAGACGCTCAAATTATTAAGATCGCAAACAATCGAATCATTTTTATCCGTGCAAATGGACAACACGAAACCTTCTACCTTCGCAAGGATGAACTACCAACCGAACCGGACTCAAAATGGAAAGCAATTATCAAAAAAAATGATGACCAAAATTATGATATTGATCCAATTGCGTTCAAAGAAGAAGTTGACTCATTAGGTAATTTCCTAGAACGAGCGGCTGTTATTGGTACTGCTTACGCCCAAGGAGCACCAATTGGCGTACGAATAGGAAAGCTAAGCCCAACCGATGTTGGGGCAATGCTCGGTTTACTAGAAAATGACATTATTGTTTCAATAAACAACAAAAAAACCTCAAATACAAAAGAACGCATGAACATTTACGATACCATTTGTGCAATGAAAATTGGCGATCTAATAACGACGGTAATTAATCGAGCCGGGAAAGATGTTACCCTGAACTACAAACTTACAAAACTTGAAAAGCCACGCAAAGCAATCGGCATTCCTGGACAGATTTCAACCGAAAAACCAGGAACCGAACTTAATATGAGCGCACCTCAACAAAGAGAACAAGCCATTAGGGACTTTACCAAACAACACGCAAACCAGCGTAATAATGAAACATTAATGGATATAAGAAAACGATTATTAGAAAACCTGCACGCGCGCCTTCGCAATACACGGGTTAGATAAAAGGCTTAACGAAAGATGGGAAAAGTTATGAACATTCGTAGAGTAATCCTTTTATGTTTCGTGGTTGTTGTCCCATACACAATCACAACTCAAGGGCAAGAATCATTACCGGCATTTCAGGACACATTTCCGCCTCAAACAGGCGCCCCGGTATTGGTAGCACCTGCCCCAGCGCCAATGCAAATACCACCCCCTGAAGCCATGATCCCCTCGCAGCCAGCACAAGGCCTTTCGGCAATTCTCGCATCAAACGAAACGGCGCAACCAGAAATACAGCAAGCTCCCCCAATGGGCAACCAGCCCGAAATAAAACAAGAAGAAAAAGAAAACAAAGATATTTATCTTAATTTTGACAACACAGAATTAGGAAACTTCATCAATTATATCGCCGAAATAAAGAAGCTTAACCTCATCCCAGACAAAGGGGTTGAAGGAAATAAGATCTCGCTTACCATCCGCGAACCACTTTCGATCGAGGGCGCTTGGAATGTATTTTTGACCGTTATTGAAATGGCGGGCTTTAGTATCGTTCAAGCTGGAGACGTTTATAAAATCATCACTAAGGACAAAAAAGCACTACAACCACTTCCAGCCTACATAAACATTCCCGTTGAGAATATCCCTGACAATGATTCAAATATCCGTTATGTAATGTTCCTTACCAATCTTCAAGCTCCTGATATTAAAGACCTCATCATGAGCATGCTGAGCGGCAACGGAACGGTTGTTGACGTAAAAGATGTTAACGGACTGATTATCACCGACAAATGTTTTAACATCAAAACGGCTGTTCGTGTTTTACAAGAACTTGACCAAATGGGAACGGCCGAGACGGTTACCGTTATGCGCCTAAAAACGGCAAATGCTCTCGATGTTAAAACGCTATTAGACACAATGATCAAGCAACCCGAAATCAGCCCACTTGCTCGCCTTTTGGGTAAAACGGCCGAAGGTGGAACTCAATTTTTTCCACACGGAACACGTATTATTGCCGAAGAACGAACAAACTCATTAATATTGCTCGGCAATCCAAAACCAATCAAAACAATTGAAGACTTTATCATCAACCATCTGGATACCGAACTTCAAGACGCGAAATCGCCCCTCCATATTTTTGAATTACAATACACAGACGCGAGCCAAATTGCCGATATCCTCAATGAAGTTACCCAGGCGGGTGATTCTGCAACGGGACAAGCAGCGGCAAAATACGGTGCCATTAGAGGCGGCGTTAAATATTTCAAAAAAATGAACTTCAAAGTTGACAAGGATGGCAACCGACTCATCGTTTCAAGCAGTGACAAAGTCGACTGGAAACTACTCAAACAAACCATCAAGGATCTTGATAAACCTCAGCCACAAGTTGCAATCGAAACGCTCATGGTAACGGTTATCATTGATGATACAAAACAATTGGGTGGCAATATGCGCCTAAAAGAAAGAATGTTGGGCTCAAACATTGGATTTCAATCTGCCTCAAGCGCTGCTGGTGGGCCATCACTCAAAAGAGTTGGCGACTCTCCAACAGGAGACCCAATAAGCCTCCTTGGTAATATGATGTCACAAATCCCATATGCCCAGGGCTTGACGTCTCTCACGTTTGGCAAAGAAAACGACATTTGGAGCGTTTTTAGCATGCTCAAAGCACAAACCAACACAACAATCCTCGCTCAACCATTTATCACCGCCACCAACAAAGCAAAGGCCGTAGTAAGCGTAGGCGATACCCGACGCGTGATGCGCGAAGATTCGGGAGGAGATGGCCTTAAGGGTTATGCCGATGCCGCCACAGCAACAAAGCTTGAAATAACCCCTCAAATAAATATTGACGGTATTATTCGCATGCACGTGTTAACCGATATAAGCCAATTTGAAAAAGATGACGGCACGCAAACCTCTCAACGCAAAATTGAGACCGACGTTACACT
>CAZLQB010000106.1:0-3860 GCA_964561585.1 uncultured Pseudomonadota bacterium | reverse complement strand
TCACTTATTTCCTTTTCCATCAGCAGGCCAATTCCGCGGTGATTATCATCAAATTCTTTTGCCAAAAGGGTAACAGAGGTATCGTTGCGGTGTACGAGTGAAAAGGCATCATTTATATAAACATCCCCCAAATATGACAAAAGGTCTGCAAAATGGGCATTTGTTTCGCGTTCGCTGTTAAAAAATCGGAGGTTTTCAAGCAGGAGAATATTGTTAAGGTGCTGCCTACTTTTGTGGTGGGCGGCCACAAGGTCCGCTTCGTGGTTAACGGTAAATCCCTGAGCCTTAAGCCAGGGCATAAGGTGCTTGGTTGAAAGTGATGGATCAAAAAGATGTGCTTTACCAACGGCTGAGGGCCGACCGATATGGGTTGCCAGAATAACCTTACCGCCATTTTGCTGGATATAATTGATTGTTGGGAGGATTGCCCTGAGCCTGAAGTCCTGTTCAATTGAGCCTTGTGCTATTGGAACATTTAGATCTGCCCGCAGGAATACCCTTTTCCCACGTAAATTAATCGATTTGATCGTTGGAAGCGCCATTCAACCCTCCTTTGTTTTTAAGTTGACCTTATGCTATGTTAAATATAGCATTCTGGCCAACCAAGTGTAATGAATTTTAAGATGAGGCCATAATTTAGGGCTAAAACCCACTAAAATTGATTCAAAATCAGCCATTATTTGACTATTTGACAAATAAATTCAGCGTGTTAACCTTAAACTATCGAATAAAAGTGTAGAAATTATAGGGGAGTGATAATTTATTTGGGAGGAATGCTTAATTGATTAAGTAAAAACCAAGAAGATTAAATGTAATTTCGTAAGAACTATCGTTAATTTGTTAAGAAAGAAGGATTTATTATGAAAACTATGAAATTTGTTGTTTTTACCCTTGTTTTGACGACCGTTGGTGGTATTTATGCAGCTGAAACTGACGTTATAGCTCCAGTAGCTTCTACTCCAGTTGTAACTCAAGTTGAGCAAAAAGATGTAGTACCAGTTGCCCCTGTTGCCTCGGTTACATCTGAGCAAGCTCCTGTGGTTGAACCAAAAAAGGAAGAAGCTGTAAAGCCTGTTGAGGCTACAGTTGTACCAGTTCAAGCGCCAGAAGCACCAAAAGTGGTTGATGCATCAGCTCCAACAGAGCCAAAAATTGAGAAAACAGCGCCTGTAGAAGCAAAAGGTGAGCCAACTGATGCAGAATTAGAAAAGTTTTTCCAAATGCTTGCAGCAGAACAAGAAAAATCAGCAGCGACTAATAAGCAATAATGTACTGAGGGGTTGAACGGTTGAAATGGAACCGTTCAACGCTTTTTGAATTTTAGACAGAGGGAAATGGAAGGTTATTTTCTCTCAAACCAAATCGGAGGTTATATCATGATTTCAATTAAACGTTTTTTATTGGCAGCTTTGCTGCTTTCGAGCGCGGCTTTTAATGCAAGCGCGATTCCTTTTTCTTTCGGTGGTAGAGATTATGATTTGCACATTGTTAATGACATTGTAAGGCATATTCGTAATGGCCAAGGGGCCAGAGCTGAGCTTTCGGCAGCTTTTTTAGCCGCTCATCCACCAATAGTTCAACCACCTATAATTCAACAGCCAGAACCACCTCAACCACCAGTAGTTCATGGCCGCTTTGAGAGTTTAGCGTCTAAATATAAAGCTTGCGCGGGCGCGTCAGCAGCATTGCTTGCTGGTACCGTGGGAGTTTCTGGCTTTAAGCTTATCGGCAATTCAGCCTGTCTAAATTCAGGTATTTGTACGGCATTAGTTGCTGCGCAACCAATGAGCCTTGTTCCTTATTTGGCCGCTGGAACGGCGATAGCTCCATTAATTTGGCAGTATCCACGTCAATCATTGGCATTGATGAAAAAAGCCGGAGTGTTGCCCATAACTTTATATAGAAAATTTGCAGCTTTTATGCGACCAGCTGAAGGCGCAGTTCCGACTGTTTTAGAAAGAGATTTTTTATCATGGGCAAGAAATCTAACTGGCTTTGCTTTGGCTTATTATGCCAAAAACGAATTGCGTAATTTTAAAGCTTGGATCGCACAAGACAATTATTTTATGCACGCTTTGACGTTAGTCGCATTTGGGCTTGGAGCATGTTATTGTTTGAAAAATTTGGGTGCTAGTGCTTGGGATAGACGTTCTCCAGCGTTAGCGGTTGGTTTATTCGTTTTGGTAACCCTTTATCGTGGTTACTGCGCAGGAATTTAAACACAAGCTGAAACAAATTTGATTTTATGCTATTGATATGGGCTAGGCGTTTGCGTTAGGGTTTCCTTGTTGCTACGCTTATTTTAAGATGCTCAAAGTAGCAATTTTTATCGTTATGGAGGATTTATGAAAAATATATTATTTAGGTGGGCTTTGGCCGCTTGTTTAGTCGGTGGTGTTGTTGCGACGCTTTCCGCTTTGATGCCTGGTGAAAATTCACCAGTCAATTCAAGTGTTGCTGTTTCTGCTTCGAGTAGCGACATCGCGTTTGCGCAGCAAAAGGAACAATTAGAACTTCTTCGACTTTTATTAGGAAAAGGTCAAGCGCTTAATGTTCCGCAATCCGTTCAAGGCATTGAGGGTCAAGGATATTTGTCATTGCAACCAGAGAGTGAACGCCTAAAGGCTTTTCAAAAAATTTTGGAAATTCAAAATTTAAAAGCTCAGATTGAGATGCAAGAAAAACTAAACAAACAACTTTTTCCAGAAAAAAAGAAAGAAACAATCTGGTCAGAATCGTTAGGCTTACTCAAGCCAACATTTAAATATGTTGTTGCTGGAGGCGTGGCACTTGTTGTTTTTAGTGTGTTTGGAGTATCGTTTTATTATGTTGCCAAGTACTTTTTGCAGGAATTGAGTGCCTTGGTTCTTTCTGATGCTACGCGCGCTGCACAGGCTCTTGCAAATATGAATCCTGTTAAGGTTACGAGCGATGTTTTGGCAAATATTGATCCTGTTAATGTTACAAGCAACATATTACAGGTGTTTTGGGCTGGCTTAAAAAGTTATATACCATGACATTTTGGTTTGAATAGGTTCAGTTTATAATCTTACCAAAAGAGGCCCAGGATTTTTAAAATCCTGGGCTTTATTCTTGTCTCAAAACTTGGGCAACGTTGATGCGCTTGGTGCGCTGAGCCGGAATCCACGTTGCTAAAAATCCCAAAATAAGTGTTGCAAAAAACACAACCACAAAAATCTCAAGATCCATGCGTGCCGGCAAATACGATACATAATAAACATCGGGCAGCTGGATAAATGGATAACGTTCGAGTAAATACCCGAGAAAGGCAGCACAGCCAAGGCCACTTAATGAGGCTAATAAGGTTATGGTCATGCCAAGCGCGAGAAAAATAGAGCGAATTGGTTTGTTGGCAAGGCCGATGGTTTTCATAATCGCAATATCGCGCAACTTATTTTGGATTTGCATAAAGAGCAGCGAAATCATATTAAGGGTTGCAACCAGGGTAATAAGCGCAAGAATAAAAAACATAACATATTTTTCAAGCACCAGGGATGAAACAAGGTCAGGATATAAATCTTTCCACGAATTGATCTCTAATTGTGGAAATCGTTTTCTCAAAAGATCAATAACTTCTTTATCATAATCCAATGGTATAAAAAAATGTTTAATGCGTGTTCCGATGGTTAATATGGTATTTTTCCACCACGGCAATGCTGTTATATCGTGCCAGGTTTCAAGGTTAATGAGTGGTGGCGGCGTGTAGGGCAAAAGTTTTATGGTGAGATTATCAACCCCTTGTTCATCAAAAACAGAATTCAAAAAAGAGAGCGATGTGAAGGCGAAATTGCTATCATATTCATCAAGGCCGATACGAAAAATTCCGGCAACTTCAACCG
>CAZLQB010000105.1:0-3877 GCA_964561585.1 uncultured Pseudomonadota bacterium | reverse complement strand
ACAGTTTGTGCGTTTTTGTCACGCTTAGATGTAAATATGGATGGTTACTTTATATGATAGAGACTGAATCACATTTAGCCTTCGCGCAATATCTTGGCGAACAGGTCAGAGTGACAAAAAAAATGAGGTTATAAATGATTTTCTTACTAAACAAACACCTGCTTCGCATATTTTGTTTTTTATCAATAACAATGCTCAGCACATATTCGAGCAATGGCTTGATTACCGAAGAATCGACAACAAATGAGGTCATTGATGCCGTTTATTCAAATTTATATGAATTCAATTATTGCTGCCAACCAATAAAACCAAAACTCCCGTATTCCGTAAAAAGCTTTCTTTCAGAATTACCCCATTGCGGACCATCAATAATTTCACAAAACCCATTTTTTTCATTAGTTAATAAATCAATAGACCTCATTAAATATTATCACACCCAACCAAATGCTTATTGGATAGATTCGCCTCAATTAGACCTCTTGCTTGATGCTGCCGAGATAAATCCAATTTTTGGACAAAGTCTTATTGTCAGCCCTGACACTAAAGTAATGGTCATGGGAGATTTACATGGAAACGTCCATTCACTTGCTCGTAATTTAACACAACTCCAATATGCCAAACTTATGGACGAACATGGAAAACTTAACAATAAAATCATGATTATTATTACCGGTGACCTTGGAGATCGTGGACATTATAGCGTAGAAACATGGACGCTTGCCCTAGCTCTAAAAAATCAAAACCCCGAACAAGTGATTATTCTTCAAGGAAACCATGAATTAGCCCAAATGTTTTCCTCTTTTGGATTTGAAGCAGAAATACTTGCAAAATTTTTCCCTGATCAAGAAGTTGCTGACTTTGAAACTATTAATAATACCATACTCAAACTATTCAAATTATTACCGCAGGTTTGTTTTATTGGTGCTACAGCAAATAATGGTGAAAAAATATTTATCCAATATTGTCATGGTGGGATAGGCGTGCATGCAAAAGATGCTGAAAAAACTAAATATGGCCAAATTCCAACATCCATAAACAATATCAATATTGAACAATTATTACGAGTGGCCACGCACAAAGAAATTGGAACATTATGTTATCAGGTATATCTTGATCAACCTGAACACACGGGTTTTCTTTGGAACAGCTTTTATGCCGACCCATCACCAGATGCCCCCGCAATAATTTGTGGCAGTCGCAATTGCGGCGATGTAGTTTTTCATGGTAAAGAAGTTAATGAATATCTAAGGCAAATAAGCGAACCAGGATTATATTCTGTAGACGCAATCTGCCGTGGCCATGATCACATGCCTGATGGGATTAATCAACTTAAATTTAGCCCCGCAGCAACCCCAATGGAACCAGACCTAGATTGGAGCCCGGTAACAGATCCAGTCATTATGAAATTTAAGCACGAAGATGAAGGCTACCCGGTTTATACCTTTACGTCAGCCCCTGAAATTTATGATTGTGATTCATTTGCCATCTTAGAATTTAACCCAGAAGCCGGGGCGTGGACCATGAACCCTTATATATTTAATGTTCCCAAAAAACCTGACCACTTTAAATGGCATGTAAAACCATACACAGAAATAAGTGATTTCACTTTTTACCATGACAAAAGCACACGAAGTCGTGTACTAAAAAGCTATTAAGAATAAAAAGCTATTCTTATAACCACACAGCCGTAATTTGGCACAAATTTGCGTGTCCATTACGCCTATTTGAATGGTACTTGGTATTGCACATGGTACATTCGTTGAAATTCATATTGATATTCCGCGGATCAATTCCCAAATCAATTAAATGAAGCTTATTGAACAGCGCAAGATCAAAAAACATCTTATCATCGCGTCGAATGACAACCTGATCTTTCCATGGAAATTCTGATAATTTATCGATAAAATCGGCCTTAACTTCGTAACAACACTTTTTTGCGCAAGCACCAAAATAAACCTGTAAATCGGCAGGAGTAAAAACCTGTTTTTTGAGCATATGTTCTATTGCTTTAGTGGTTATTCCGGCCAAGGCGCTTTTCCACCCGGCATGAATAGCAGCAACCACTTTATTCCGTTTATCGAACAAAATTATTGGTAAACAATCGGCCGTCAAAACACCAATTGCAACTCCTGGTTGATTGGTAATGAGGAAATCGCCCTCGGTCTCAAAAACGCTCGCCGGCTTTGCAAATTCGGCATGAGCATCCAAATATCGCCCATGAACGCCATGAACTTGATTTTGAAGAACAAGTGATGAGCAGCCAAGCGTTGGCACTAATTGGGTACAATAATCGTTAAATGCAGGAATTGTTCGTTCGATAGGGCAATTTTTAGCATCACCAAAAAAAATTGATATACCGTTTTCTTTATGAATCATTATATAGCTCCTTTAAAGCGCCTATTTTACCAACCACCAGCCCGCATCTCGAAACATCAAAAAATTTTCTTGCTCCAGATCACGCAAAATACGCATAACCCGTATCGGGTCTTTTTTAACTTCTATTATCAAGCCCTCGTCACCAATTCCCGGCTGATCAAGAAGGACCTGCAAAATATGTCCTCTAATTTGACGATCTGAACCCTCAAACCGAGATTGCTTGCTGTAGTGGGCGCTCAACCTACTTATATTTCCTACCTCTTTTTTAAGCATAACGCCATAATCCATTAATGCATAGTACCATTCCCGAGGGTTATGGTGATCAAGTGTTTGAATAATTAAAGGTAAAAGAGTTGAGTCTTTGATTAAAGACGCTTTTGATCTATTTTTAGGCGTTCGATCCCATTCAACTTCGCTCGCTAAAAGCTCGCTACGTTCAGGGCGAACGAATGTTTTATCGCCCCGTTCGTCCTGAGCGTAGTCGAAGGATATGAACGGCTGAAAAAAGGTATATATAAAAACCGTGCGAATATTTGTTTCAATAAATGCTGTCGGCTTATTGTAAGCAAATGCCACAATTGAGGCGGCCGTCGCCGGTCCAATCCCAGGAAAAGTTTTTAAAAGTTCGGGGTCGTCGGGCAACACACCATCGTATTGGTCAACGACCAATCGAGCTATTTTTTGCAATGCCTGCGCGCGCCGGTTATACCCTAGCCCTTTCCAAAAACGTAAAACATGGTCAAATGGAGCCGAGGCTAAAGCCTGAAAATCGGGAAACTCTGCAATAAACAGATCAAATTTGGGAGCAACACGATCGGTTTGTGTTTGTTGTAACATAATCTCAGAAACAACAACTCGATAAGGCGTTATATGCTCACGCCAAGCAAAATTACGACGATTTGCTTTGTAGTATTCATAAATAGCAAAATTGAATTGATCAACCATTGCTGGCGTTAGATCATTATTTTTTGGTAGTGTAATTTGTAAATGATACATTCTATGCCTAAGGAAGGTGCAGGAGAAACCTGCAATAAATTAATAAATCATTTTATTTAAAAAACAAGGATATCTACTATGCCAAAAATAAAATTTAAAACAATCTCAACACTGTTATTTTTACTCGTCATTTTTTGCACACCAATTAATGGACTCCTTGTCCGCGTTTCACTTTATACAAAAAAAATTACACAGCCCGATGGCTCAATAAAAACACAACGCGTTGTTTTATGCGGTGATAACCATATTATAGGCACACCAAAAAACAATATTTCTCAATGGAATAACCTTATAAAACAACTCAAAAATTATCGCCTATCTCCAATTACCATCCTGGTAGAAAATCAACGAATGGAATGCCCGTGGTTTAATGATCCTGTTGACCAAAAGCTCCAAACAATTTTGCATCAAGATCTTATTTACTGCATTAATGCCAATGAACCGGGCAAACTTACCCTTTTATCCCTGATTGGTTTGCCCTCAACATTTTTTCCTCCAGCTTATC
>CAZLQB010000104.1:0-4045 GCA_964561585.1 uncultured Pseudomonadota bacterium | reverse complement strand
GTAAATTTGAATATGAAATTCAGGCCATGGTTGATTATATGTTTATGTCGGTTGCGGGAACATTTTCTGCATTTCCGAGCATTGTTGCTACCGGAAGTAATGCGACGGTGTTGCATTATACTGACCGTAATTGTCAATTAAAAGATGGTGAATTAGTTGTTGTTGATGTTGGTGCAGAATACGGTTATTACGCTGCTGACTTAACAAGAACTTATCCGGTCAACGGAAAGTTTTCGCCACGGCAACGAGAATTATATGATATTGTTCTTGAGGTGCAAAAGTATATTGAATCAATTGCGGTGCCTGGGATGTATTTGCGTAGCGATGAACATAAAGATATTTCATTGCATCATTTGGCGTTGAAGTGTTTAGAGCAATATGGTGTTGCACAATATATGTGTCATGGGATAGGGCATTTTTTAGGTCTTGATGTACATGATGTTGGTGATCTTGCCATACCGCTTATGCCTGGTGATGTATTTACTATCGAACCAGGTGTTTACATAGCGAATGAACTTTGCGGTATTCGTATAGAAGATAATTATGTGATGGTAGAAGACGGTGTTGTTTGTCTAAGTGCTGATTTGGTGAAAGAACCAGACGAGATTGAAGCCTTAATGGCAGATGTTGGTTAATTGGTGATATAAAGAAAACACAATATATTATTGATGGAGAGGTGGTAGTCGTGGTCCAAGGAAAAGTAGCTTTGCAAGATCTGATCAAACAAGTTGTTCAAAAAAATACAAAATTCATTACGATTACCGGTGGCGTCTGTTCATCCATTGGTAAGGGTGTGCTCCTTTCTTCACTCGGGGTTCTTTTGAAAAAGGCTGGGTATTCATTGTCCGTTGTTAAATGGGATCCGTATTTAAACGTTGATCCAGGAACCATGTCACCATTAGAACACGGTGAGGTTTTTGTAACCAATGACGGTGCTGAAACCGATTTGGATTTAGGCCATTATGAACGAATTATTGGCGTTCACCTGAATAAATTGTCTTCGGTTTCGTCCGGGCAAGTTTATGAAGAGATTATTAATGGTGAGCGTGATGGTCGATTCTTGGGCAAGTGTATACAAATGGTTCCACACGTTGTTGATGCTACTAAGCGTCGGTTAATGAACTTTGCTCTCGAGCATGATGTTGATTTTGTATTGCTAGAGTTAGGTGGCACGGTTGGTGACATTGAGGGGAAGATTTTTTTAGAAACGGTGCGCCAATTACGTCTTGATTTAGGTTCTAACCGTCTTATTCATGGGCATTTAAGTTATGTTCCATTTTTGGAATGGACCGGCGAGATTAAAACAAAGCCGACGCAACACAGTGTTAATGAACTTATGAGAGCAGGGCTTGTTCCTGATTGTTTGTTCCTTCGTTCAAATAAGCAAATCGAACAGAAAGCCATTGAAAAACTTTCGATCATGTGTGGTATCCGTAAGGATCTTATTTTTCAGGTTCTAACATACAGTCCAATTTATCAGTTGTTTATTGATTTGTATAAACAGGGGGTTAGTAAAAAAATTCAGGAATACTTCAAGCTTGCCTCAATAAAAGATTCCGATCTAACCGAATGGGAAGATTTAATCACAAGAATTAATGCAAGTGCAGATGGTATTAAAATAGGGGTGATTGCCAAATATGCGGGGAGCAATGACCCATATATTAGTGTTGTTGAGGCAATACGTTCAGCTGGATATCATTTGAGACGTAAGGTTGAGGTGATAATTGTTGAAGCGGAGTTGCTTGAGCAGGGCCCTTACGGTGGGGATACGCTTGGTTGGCAACAGCTTAAATCATTGGATGGCATTGTCGTGCCCGGTGGGTTTGATAATCGTGGCATAGAGGGTAAAGTTTTAGCGGTAAGGTGGGCGCTTGAGCATAACATTCCTTATTTTGGATTATGTTTGGGGATGCAAGTTATGCTTGTTGAAATTGCTCGTTCACTTTGTAAATTATCTGATGCAAATAGCACCGAATTTAACAAAAATACGGGGGCGCCGGTTGTAGCATTGTTGCAAGAACAACAAACTGTTACGCGTAAGGGAGCCTCAATGCGGTTGGGAGCTTATCCTTGTACGATAAAGCCTGGAACAAAGGCCGCTCAGGCTTATGGCGAGTCGGTTGTTCAGGAACGCCACCGTCATCGTTACGAGGTAAACAATGTCTACCTCGAGACGTTTGAGAAGGTTGGGGTAACGTTTTCTGGTGTGTATCAGGATAAGGATTTGGTTGAAATAGCTGAATATGACCACCACCCCTTTATGGTGGGTACACAATTTCATCCTGAATTTTTATCGTCACCGCTTAAGCCGCATCCTCTTTTCAAGGCGTTTATGGCGGCAGTTTTAGCTAAAATGAAGTAAAGAACCTAATTTTCTGTTTGACCGGATCATAAAATTGCTTTAGAATTAGGCAAGAATTATTTTATGAAATTTCAAATCCTTTTAAAATTTTTTAGATATAGCAAAAAGGTTGATGCACTATGGATATGAATAAAAGTTATGTATTGCGCAAAGAAGATCGTAAGCCTGACTGGCGTGTAATGGATGCCTCAGGAAGAGTTCTTGGTCGCTTGTGTACCGAAATCGCGACAATATTGCGTGGCAAACATAAGCCAGAATATACGGCTCACACCGATGGTGGCGATTATGTCGTAATAACGAATTGCGAAAAAATTGTTTTGACCGGTAATAAGTGGAAAGATAAGATGTACGAATCTTTCTCTGGTTATCGTGGTGGTCTTAAACAAACATCTGCCGAAAATATGATGAAAAAAGATCCACGTCAGTTGATCATATTGGCCGTTAAGCGCATGCTTCCTAAAAACAAGCTTAATCGCGCAATACTAAAGAAATTAAAAGTCTATGTGGGAAGTGATCATCCACACAAGGCTCAAATAGGCGTCTAAAAACGCTTAATGAAATCTTTGAGGGCAGAATCACGAAAATATCGTGGTTCTGCCTTTTTCTTTTGAGGTAGGTTGCTTATGATAAAAAAACGAAAACAAAAAACGGTTAAGAGCGAAGTTGTCTTTCATGGAATAGGTGTTCATTCAGGAAAAGCGGCTTCGTTGATTGTACGCCCAAATTATTCAGGAACAGGCGTTATTTTTCAAAATGAAGATTTCCCCGGTGAGATTATTACTATAGGAACCGTGCTTCCTGAAAATGCTATGCATGCAACGGTCATTAAGCAAAAACAATGGTTTATAAGTACTATAGAACATCTTATGGCGACGTTTAATGTATTAGGTGTTACTCAAGCTTATGTACAGGTTTCTGGCGCGGAGGTCCCTATTCTTGATGGGAGTGCGTTACCGTTTGTGCATGGGATACGTGAAGTTGGGTTGCTTGAATTGCCAGCAGATGTTTGCTTTTTAACGCCAAAAGAACAATTAACATTTTCTGACGAGCAAGGACGCTTAATTGAGATTATGCCCGCATCAAATTTTGATGGTCGGCGCGATGATGGGTTGTATGTTGATTATACGGCCGATTTTTCAAACCCTCTTTTAGGGACAACTCATTTTGTTGGTCACATAACACCTGAGCTTTTTGTACATGAAATTGCTCCAGCCAGAACTTTTGGTTTCCTGGAGCAGTTACCATTGTTGCGGAAACATGGGTTGGCTCAAGGGTCATCTCTAGGTAATACGGTTGTTATTGGTAACGAAGAGTTTTTAAATGAGCGTCGTTTTACTGATGAATGTGTGCGACACAAAGTTCTTGATCTTTTGGGTGATCTTGCATTATTGGGCAAGCCTCTTGCAGGTAAGGTTAGAGCGGTTAAGACCGGTCACAATTTCAATCGGCTAGTTGTTGAACATTATCTGAAAAATCCTGAGGAATGGGATCTCATTTAACAGGAAAGGATTTTCATTCCTCCCTGTTTCGATTTTTTATAAGAGCTTTAAGATAATCTTGTTAACACTTGCATTATTTCAAAATTAATTTGATTAAGTGTTGCGATAATCCACTCATAATTGTTTAGTACCTCATCGAGAGAGATTTCGTTGGTTGAAATTTTCTTTTTCATTTCGGCAAGGT
>CAZLQB010000103.1:0-4086 GCA_964561585.1 uncultured Pseudomonadota bacterium | reverse complement strand
TGGAATTTAAGGCGAAAAACAAAAAAAGACTTGTATTTAGCTTATTTTTAATTTACAATTAGAATTAGAATAATGCAAGAAGTATGAACCTTGGTCTCAGGCTGAAAGGTCGGCGGCCAGCAAAGATAGGGTTTGGTTATGATGAAGAAGTATTTATTGAAGATCTTCCTAGCCATAATAGCTGTTTTTGTGCTTTTTAAAGGCGC
The DNA here is from genome assembly GCA_964561585.1 of uncultured Pseudomonadota bacterium. Lineage (GTDB taxonomy): Bacteria > Babelota > Babeliae > Babelales > RVW-14 > GWF2-38-10. The sequence goes on along the minus strand of CAZLQB010000103.1, from coordinate 3,880 downwards.
GGTTATTTTCTATCGTCTTCATATTCGTGATTATATAAATCCAGAAAAATCGATTGCTCCTACAAAACGTGGTGGTTTTACATCGTTGTTTAAGCCGGGGCAAAAACGCGTAAAGCAAAATGGAAACCATGATGGTGGTTATGGTTTTGCTCGAATGATTAGTTTGGTAGAAGCTAGCCAAAAAGTTCGCGACCTTGAACATTTATACTTTTCACGGGTTCTTAATGAGCCGCAAGTTGAAACCCAAACTATTCGCGATTTGCTCAAATCGTTGGTTCAGGAGCGTATTAGGTTTAGGCGCCATATTGATAATTTGAAGGCGCGGGCTCATGAGCCGTTAGCGACGAAAAAGATAAAATCTTTTTCCTATTATTTGCGCGTTTTGGATGAGTGTATTCAAGATCTAGAGTTTATACTTACCAACCGTGTATTACCACCCGAAAAGTAACAGTAAAAATAGAGACGATATTATATAGTTAAAAAGAGCCCGCCGATTAGTTTAATCGGCGGGCTCTTTTATGGTTGTGGTTCGGTAACTTATTTACGCACGTGGCATAAGCACGTGGGTTAATACTTCCTCAACATTATCAACAAAAACTAACTTAATTCCTTCATAAAGCTTTTGTGATATGCCAACAAGGTCCTTTTCGTTTTGTTTTGGGATAATAACATTGTTTAAGCCGTGTTGCTTGGCTGCCAAAATCTTTTCTTTTAATCCGCCAATTGGCAATACGCAGCCTTGGAGATTTAATTCACCGGTCATTGCATAATCACCGTTAATTGCACGGCCGGTGAGCGCCGATAATATTGCTGACAATAGCGTTATGCCTGCCGATGGGCCGTCTTTTGGTACTGCGCCAGCTGGTACGTGAATATGGATATCGTACTCATTAAAGAACTTTTGTTCGATTCCAAAAATATCCGAATGCGCCTTTGCATAAGTTATTGCCGCTTGAGCCGATTCTTTCATGACGTCGCCAAGTTGTCCTGTCAAAATTAACCTTCCATTTCCCCTCATAAGCACTGCTTCAACCTGCAACACTTCACCTCCGTATGGTGTCCAGGCAAGGCCATTTGAGACCCCGATTTTATTTGAGTGTACAAAATTTTCATCAGGAATTTTTGATGGGCCAAGATAGTCCTGAAGATTGTTTTCATTGAAGACTAATTTTGTATTGGTTTCGACGAGTGCTCGGGCGTACTTGGCACATAATTTTTGTATATAACGATCAAGCTCTCGGACGCCTGATTCGCGTGTATATGACATGATTATTTTACTTAACACATTCCGGTCAATGTCTAAGCCATGATTTTCAAGTCCGCCGTTTTTAAGGGCTCGATGAATAAGATGGCGTTGAGCTATTTCAATTTTTTCTTCTTGGGCATAACCAGAAAGTTGGATAATTTCCATGCGATCGCGCAATGGGCCAGGAATTGTCGAAAGATCGTTTGCCGTGGTTATAAACATGGCCTTTGAAAGGTCATAATGAACGCCCAGATAGTTATCATAAAATGAATGATTTTGTTCTGGATCAAGAACTTCGAGCAATGCGGCCGAGGGGTCGCCGCGGTTGGCCATGCCAATTTTATCTATTTCGTCGATGATAATAAGCGGATTTGAGCTTTCTGATTTTTTAAGCGCTTGGATAAAGCGGCCTGGTAATGCACCAACGTAGGTACGACGGTGGCCACGGATTTCGCATTCATCATAAACACCACCAAGTGAAATTCTAAAATATTTGCGACCAAGAGCATCGGCAATCGATTGGCCAAGTGATGTTTTGCCAACGCCTGGAGGGCCAAAGAGACAAAGAATTGGTGTATGGCTTGATTCATTCAAAAAGCGGACCGACAAAAAGTCGAGGATACGATCTTTGGCTTCATCAAGTCCAAAGTGATTTTGTTCTAATATTTCTTTAGCACGTTTAATATCGGTATTATCTTTGGTATGAACGCCCCATGGAAGGCCCAATAACCATTCAAGATGGTTGCGTAATACGGTCGCTTCCATTGAGTCTGGGGATGTTTTTTCAAGGCGGCGGAGTTGGCGCGTTGCTTCAAGTTTTGCTTCTTCGGTGAGCGGAAGGGTGTTTATCTTGGTGCGTAAATCTTCGTTATCGGTTTCGCTTTCGTCGCCTAATTCCTTTTGAATCGATTTCATTTGTTCGCGTAAAAAGTATTCGCGTTGTGATTTGTTTATGGAATCACGGGTATTATTGCGGATGCGTTCTTGAACATTAAATGATTCAATTTCTTGTGAAAGAAATTCATAAACGCCGTCAAGAAGGCTGTTTAAGTTATCTTTTTCAAGAAGGGCTTGAGCATTTGCTACGGACAAATCTAAATGGGAAAGAATAAAGTCGGTCATGCGTTCAGGGTCTTGTATTTGTGTTAAGATTGCCTGAAAGTCTGGGCTAAAAAGCTTACCGCTTGCAGAAAGTCTTTCGATGAGGGCTTGAATGTTTTTGACTTGTGATTCAACCTTTTTTGCATCGTATTGACCGTTTACGCATATTGCTACTTTGGCTTGCAATAATTCTTGGCCAGATAAAACTTCGGTTATTTCTGCCCTTTCTAATCCTTGAGCGAGTACTTTAATACCACCTTCAGGTAGGTTCATAACCCGCATGATGGTGCTGACGGTACCAACTTTGAATAAATCCTGGATGCCAATTGGTCCATGGTAGTTTTCTGCTTGTTGGCGAGCGGCAAGAAGTAAGACTTTCTTGTCACCTTGCATCGCAAGCTCAACGCCTTTGATGATTTTTTCGTCAAGTACCAGAAGCGGTACAACCATATGAGGAAACACAACCACATCGATGGTTGGTATAACCGGAAGAACCGGTGATATGGTTTCGTTTTGCTTTTTCTCGTCCATGTGAGCCCCCCTTCTATCTGAAGGTAATTAGAATGTCCCCGTTTTTCCCATTTTACCAAGGTCGAGTCATAGACGCTTCCTTGGTTGTCCTAATCAAATATTAAAAAATTTCCTTTTTCCAAAGCAAGAGTCTTGGTAATATTGAGATTGGATGTTGAATTAAAGCTCTTTTACAAAAGCGGGGTTGAGGTGAATGATCAAAAAATGGCACTGAGCACCGTAGCTGTTTGCAAGGATTTTTATCAAGGGGGGAAAATTCAGAAGGTTTTGCGTGGTGTTTCGGTGACCTTTGCCCACGATCATGCCTATGCAATTACCGGTGTTTCGGGGAGTGGAAAGTCAACTTTTTTACATCTACTTGGCGGATTGGATACGCCTTCGCACGGCACTGTTTTGTATGGTGGTAAGGATTTGGCAACATTCAAACATGCCGAAAAAAATTTGTTGTTAAATAAGTCGCTAGGATTTGTTTTTCAGTTCCATTACCTTATCAAAGAATTATCGGTAATTGAGAACGTTATGCTTCCTGGCCTTGTTGCGGGTGAAAAACGGTCAAAATGTTATCAACGAGCGCGCGAACTATTGGCTATGATGGGCGTTGAAGGCAAAGAAAATGCTTATACGGTAACGCTATCGGGCGGAGAGCAACAACGGGTTGCTATTGCTCGAGCACTTTTTAACAAACCGGCGTTTTTATTGGCCGATGAGCCAACAGGTAATTTGGATGCGGATAACGCTCGTATCGTTATAGATTTGTTTTTTAAGGCAAAGGCTGATTGGGGTATGAGCATTATTTTGTGCTCGCACGATCCGGCCGTTTATGAACGGATGGAAACTATTTATCATCTTCATGATGGGGTAATTTCTACGTCTGTTTGAAATACATAGAAATAAGTTTTGTGCTTAAATCAAAAAGAGCTGATATGAATGTTTTTCATATCAGCTCTTTTTTGTAACTTCGATATTTATTCAAAAAGTCTTCGTTCGAAGGCGCCTGGACCT
>CAZLQB010000102.1:0-4128 GCA_964561585.1 uncultured Pseudomonadota bacterium | reverse complement strand
GAAAAAAACGGTCATCCCGGCAATAATTTGCTGGTGCCAAAAATAAAACACCCCGTCATTTGCAATAAGTGGTTGCTTAAGGCTTGGGTCATAGGTTATGCGCAACCGATAGGTTGCAATCAAAAGGCGAACAAGGCCATATGAAAGGTTTTTTAGCAAAAAGCTAAAAATGCTACTCGTTTTAATCTTTTTAATGATACTCTTTAACATCTACCTGCAACCTCGAAATATGATTCAATAAACTGGCAGTTAGCTTATCGTGAATTATAAATTTTTACAATTTAGTTATCTTTAAGGCAAACAAAGGCGAAATTTATGACACAAACCAATCAATTTAGACCTGAAAAGAAAATCCTTAAAAACGGCTTAACGGTCCTTGTCCGATCGTGTCATACAATTCCTCGTGTTGAAGCCCATATTTTATATAATGTCGGCTCTAAAGATGAAGACGCGGGGCAAAAAGGGATTGCGCACTTTATTGAGCACATGTTATTTAAGGGAACAAAGCAACTTTCAGAAATTGACATCAATTTGATAAGCCACAAACTCAGTGGCGTTGCCAATGCTTTTACCTCGCAGGATTACACCGGTTATACATTCAGGCTGCCCACCAACCACTGGGAAATTGCCCTCACCGTATTTGCCGAATGCATGCAACACGCTCGCTTTGATGAGCAAATGATTTCATCCGAAATCAAGACAGTTATTGAAGAATTACGTATGTATCGCGACGATTACTCAAGCTATCTTATCGAATCAATGTTGGCGAGCATGTGGCCAGAGCACCCTTATCATAGTCCGGTTGTTGGCTCACATTACGATCTTTGTACCCTCACCCGAGAACACATAATAGATTTTTATCACAAACATTATCATCCAAGCAATGCAACACTTGTAGTTGTGGGCGATATTACGCCAACAGAAGTTTTTGAGGCGACAGAAAAACATTTTGCCCATATTCAAAGCCCCATAAACTACACCAGAAAACAACATTTTTTTCATGATGATGTTATGAGCAAAAGCACAACAATTTATCGTCATGTCAATATACCTTGGAGCTGTTATTTGTATGAAATCCCTGGATCGCAAAACGGCAAGCACGCTCTTTATGATATAGCGTCGCTTATATTGGGCAACGGCAAAAGCTCACGATTATATCGACGGCTCGTGGACAAAGAAGAATTGGCAATCGATATTGACAGCTCAATTTTGAGCTTTTTTGAAAAAGGGCTGCTTTGTATTTCGCTTTATCCAAGCAATATTCACAATATTCCAACCATTGAAAAAATCATTGAAGAAGAAATCGAAAAACTTTGTACCAACCCTATCGAACCATGGGAATTACAAGGCTCTACAAAAAAAGCTCAATTTGATTATTCGACACTCCTTGAAAGCACCGAAAAACAAGCAATACTTATCGGCACATCGTATTTGGCAACGCAAAACGCAAATTTTTTAGAAGACTATTTCAATAGTCTTAATGCCCTGACAAGTAATGATCTTCAGGCTTTTTTCAAGGAATATCTTAATCCGCGAACTCTCCATAAAGGATATTTATTCCCGCTCCATAAAGAAGACACCGAAAAATATAAAGCGATCCAACAAAAAACAGAATTGCTGGAAAGCGATATTCTCAAACAACATCAACGCACCTCGCCCGTCGAACCAGGCAAATTTGTAGATACAATAACCTATGCAAAGCAACAAGCTTTTTCCTACCCAAAGCCCGAGCAATTCAAACTACCCAACGGCCTTGAGGTAATTTACTACAATAATCCAAGCGTCCCCAATATTGCCGCGGTACTAAAATTCAAAGCAAATTCATTGTATGACGAACCAAGTCGCGATGGCTGCTTTTTATTTTTACTTCGATTGCTTACCGACAGCACAAAAAAATATTCGGCAGAAGAATTAAATCAATTACTCGAATCAAACGGAATCCTTATTGGGCCCCAAGGCGACTATCTTTCATGCCTCTGCTTATCGCAGGACCTTGAAAAAACATTTGAAATCTTTACACACATAATCACAAGCCCATCATTCAAAGAACAAAACATTGAAAAAATACGCACCCACATACATAGTGAATTAACCGAATATTGGGACACCCCAATTGAATTTATTGACCAATTAACACGGGAACTCATTTATCAAAAACATCCATATAGCCGACCGATCGATGGCTCGCCCGAAACCATTAAAACTATTACCAAAAAAGACTTACAAGCGTGTTATCAAAAATACATAACACCAGAATCGGCAACGTTGGTTGTCGTTGGAAATCTTGCAACATATGATATACAAAAAATCATAACTAAACATTTTGGTTCATGGACCGGCCCTCAGGTTGCATCATTTGAATTCCCAGCCTTTATTGAACAAAAACCTCAAAACATCCAAATTCCATCATCGCGCGAACAAGTTGCATTAGCATTTGCTGCCCCATCAATTTCTAGAACCGATAAAAATTTCCACTACCTTGCCCTACTCGACATCATTTTTACCGGTGGGCCTCAAGGGTCGAGCAACTCTCGACTCTTCGAGCTACGCGAGAAATCGGGGCTTTTTTATGCAATTGGCGGATCACTTGTCCACGGTTCTCGAGAAGCACAAGGTTTGATGTACATAAAGACACTTGTTTCGTTTGATAAAATTGATTTGGCCAAAAAATTAATTCTTGACACCTTGGACAACTTAGGAAAAAATGGAATTACAGAAGAAGAATTTTCGATGGCAAAAGACCTAGCAATATCATCTTCTGTAGAGCTCTTTGAAAACAATATGAATATCGCTCAAACCTTTCTATTTCTAAAAAGATTTAATTTAAATTTTAATTTATTTGACAAACAGACCGAAATGTTGTCTATACTAAAGGTAGAAGAAGTAAATAAGCTAGCTAAGCAATATTGCACCCGCGATCGGTTTTCGATAGTAACGATCGGCAGAAAGTAATGCGAGGTTATATTAAATAAGCGTACGGTATCTCAAAAAAGTAGTTTTTCCAGAGGAGAGACTATGGCAGTTAAGAAAAAGGTGATCAAGAAGGTCGCCAAGAAAAAAGTAGCTAAGAAAGCTGCTCCAAAGAAGAAAACAGTCAAAAAGGTTGCCAAGAAAAAGGTTGTGGCAAAAAAAAAAGTAGCTAAAAAAGCTGCTCCTAAAAAGACTGTTAAAAAGGTTGCTTCAAAAAAGAAAATGAGCATAGCGAAAAAATCGCCAATGATCTCAATCTTATAAAAAAGCGATCAAAAAAGAGGCTCGTTAATAGCGAGTCTCTTTTTTTTGTCCCAACTATAAACCGATTCTGGTTGACAATTGCACCAACCTCGCCTTAGTCTTTAAGAAATTGAGTTGTTCAATAATTTTAATTAGAACCGATAAACGAAAGGCCGGTTATGCATATTCCAAAATGGTTATTAATCATCATTACTCTTATTGGAGCGGGGGCTCTCTTCTTTGTTGTTTATAAAATATACAATGTTGTGGGGTTTGGAAAAAACATTGAACACACCTTGGCAATTATTAAACCGGACGCAGTTATCGCAAAAAATAGCGGGAAAATAATTGACCGTCTTGAACAAGAAGGCTTTAATATCTTGGGCATGAAAAAAATGCTCATCACAAAAGAACAAGCCGAAAAATTTTATGAGGTTCATCACGACCGCGCCTTCTTCAAAGAACTTGTTGAATTTATGACGAGCGGCCCAACAATTGTTATGGTTCTTGAAAAAGAAAATGCCATAAAAGAATGGCGCGACCTTATGGGTAGTACCGACCCTAAACAAGCTGCCGAAGGAACTATTCGCCAGCTTTATGGAACCACAATTGGCAAAAATGCTGTCCACGGATCAGATGGTCAAGAAACGGCAGCAAATGAAGTTGCTTTTTTCTTTCCTGATTTGAAGTAAATTTTTTTATATTGAAAATACCATAAAAGAAGGCCCCAATTTTTCAGGGGCCTTCTTTTATTTCAAACTTCAAACAAGCATTACGTTATAGAAATTACGTCTTTTGCAACCCCGATGGTAAATGTTTTTTTCTCAGGATTTTTAAGAATCTCTACGGCCAACGGACTAACGACAGAATGCTGAATTGCTCGTTTAAGCGGCCTGGCGCCAAATTCTTTGAGGT
>CAZLQB010000101.1:0-4242 GCA_964561585.1 uncultured Pseudomonadota bacterium | reverse complement strand
CTAAAAAAGACGTTTTTTATGACCTTGGGTGCGGTGTCGGCAAAGCGGTTACTCAAATGTATCTTGATTCACCGGTAAAAAAAAGCATCGGCATTGAATTATCCTCAGAACGGTACGATAAAGCGTTAATCGCCAAAACGCGCTTACAAGAAAAAGGGCTGATCAAAAAAAATCGTCAACTCGAATTCAAAAAAGAAAACATTGCACAAACCAACCTTCATGATGCAACAATCGTCTATTTATGCTCAACGTGCTACTCAGAAGAACTCATGAAAGCAATCACCGAAAATCTTGCTCAGGCAAAGAAAAATGTTCGCATCATCACACTAAAAACACTGCCCAATAACAATAAGTTTGAACTCATCAAAGAATATCAACTCCCGATGACGTGGTCCAAAAATTCAACCGTCTATCTTTACCAACGCAAAAACCACAAAGGAGCTTAATGCCTATCACACTTTCACATGAATTTAGGCAACTGATTGCCTCAGTAGAACCACAAATAAGCATCCTCTATGAACCAATTGCTCAATACCTGGACCGCGGCGGCAAACGCTTGCGGCCACTCCTCTGTTAGCTCTGTGCACAAGCCGTAGGAGGTAACCATGAAGAAGTTCATCACGCAGGACTAGCAATAGAGCTTTTTCACAACTTCTCGCTTATTCATGATGATATAGAAGATAATTCACTTTTACGCCGAGGCTTGCCGTGCCTCCACATAGAACAAGGCATGCCGGTTGCACTCAATTTGGGCGACCTTCTCTTTTGTCTCTCTACCCAAACAATGCTCAATGCCCCTTACACGCCAGATGAAAAAATAACACTGTTGCAATTATTGCATCAACACTTTATGAAAGTCTTTGAAGGACAATCAATAGAACTTACCTGGCACCATACAAAAAATTGGAACCTCAAGGAAGAAGATTATTTTGGCATGGTCGAACGCAAAACAGGAGCCCTTATTGCCGTTTCATGCAAAATAGGAGCTTACCTTGGTGGTGCGGGAACCTCGCAACAAGAACTCCTTTATCAATGGGGGCGCTCACTTGGCATTGCATTTCAAATCCAAGATGACGTATTAAACCTTATTGGTTCTGAAGAAAAATATAAAAAAGAAATTGGCGGAGATATTACCGAGGGAAAACGCACGCTCATGGTGCTCAATACCCTTAATAATCCATTTGTACCAGCCGAAGACAAAACAAAACTCAAAGCGATATTAGACAGCAAGACAACCGATCAACAAACCATTCATTGGTGTATTGAGCTGCTTAAAACCTCAGGCGCTATCGCTTATGCGCAAAAACAAGCACCCGATATTATTTCCACGACCACAAAAGAATTAGAAAAACATCTTGCCAAAAACCCAGCCCAAGAACAACTTCTTCAGGTTGCCTACAACCTTATCAATCGCGAGGCATAAAAAAAGCCCGGAGCCTTAATGAGGCTCCGGGCAATCAAATTTACATTATAATACAACCCCACCCAGACTCTTGTTTTTCTTGCCTCAATGATTCTGCTTTTTTTCGCTCGAGCTTCTCTGCTGGCTCCGGTCGAACCTTTTTCTGTCTTTTTGATGCTACTGGATTAGCATCTTCGCTATCATCACGTGACCGTTTTTTTGACGCACGCCCAAGTTCCTCCTTAATGGATAGATATGCTTTTCTATCTCTAAAAAACTTTGCCTGCAAATTTTCTGGTAAAAAAGACAGCAAAGCCTGGTCTAATTCTTCGTTATGCCCACCCATTTCTACCATAGCCGAATATAATGCTGAGAACCCAAAGCAATTTTTGGCATTCAACATTTCAAGTCTTTGCGCTCCTGGAACAGCCTCTATCAACAACCTTGCCATCGCCGGGCGTCGCCATGTTATGGCATAACAAAGAGCAGTAGAACCATCTTCAGACCCAGCGACAACAACTCTAAATCTTTGCTCTAAGGGGACAAACTCCAGTAAAGCATTTAATATTTCTACCCTATTAAAACACGCAGCCCAATGCAGTACCGTATACCCGTATTCATCCTTAACCATGATAAATTCGACTCTTTGTTCTGTGGGAATTGCTTCCAGCAAAATCCTTACAATCTCTTGCGGTCCGCGCTTTCCAGCACAATGCAACAACGTAGATCTTTGCGCATCCCTATAATTAAGAACAAATTCAGCTCTCGTCGCTGTTGGAATCGACTCAAGCAACGATATAACGTCCTCTGCGTGTCCCCAAAAGACGGCATTATACAAAGGCTCATACATACCAAACGCCATCGAACTTGTGCCGCTTGCGACTAAAACAAGCAACAACAATTTCTTAAATATTCTCATAACATTCCTCTCTTGAAAATATTACCCTAACTAAAAAACATACAGGAAGTTTAGTCGACAAAAAATATTTAGCAATCATAACCTTTTAGCGAACATGCCAATATTAAGATGGATCCTGAAACGAGTTCAGGATGACAAAATAGGCGCAATATTTTTTGTTACTTTTTTGATATAATTTTTTCACTATTTGTCATCCTGAATTTAGTTCAGGATCCATCTTAAGTCTGAAAATTAATTTCATTATTCACGTATTATTACATGACCTTAAGATTGATCCCGTCGTGGATGACAAAATAGACATTTCTGAACACGTGCAATAATAACTTATTACTGCAAAGAGTTCACAGCACTATCAACATCCGAAAAAACTAAAACCTGAAATACCCGACGCGAGCTAGCCTGTTGAATCTGAAAACAATAGCCTTCAAAAATAACTCGTTCGCCCTTGCGCGGTAAATGCTGTAATTTTTCGGCCAAAAAACCACCGAGGGTTATTGAATTTTTGGTATTAAATTTGATCCGCAATAGATCTTCAATTTTTTCTAAGCTAATACTCGCACTGATCAACCAGCCACCACGTTCCAACGGAACAATATCGGTACTGACGATCTCGTGCTCATCGGTAATTTCATCACCTATAATTTCTTCAAAAATATCTTCAAGGGTTGCCAGGCCAACAACGCTGCCATATTCATCAATAACGATGGCCATATGCATGCGTTTTTTTAGAAACTCACTCAATAATTGGTTAATCTTTTGGGTTTCTGGTACAAATAAAACAGGACGAACCAATTCTTTGAGCAACTTCTTTTGGTTGCGATACAACATCTCAAATACATCTTTTTGGTGAACTATACCAATAATGTTATCATCCTTGCCTTCATATACGGGCAATCGTGAATAACGGGCGCTGTGAAAAATTTCTATAACTTTACTGACTTCCATATCGACCGAAATAAGAACCATGTCGGTTTTTGGAATCAATATTTCTTTAACAAATGTTTGGCCTAACCCAAAAATATTTTGAAGCATCTCGGTTTTTTCGCGTTCCATTAAACCTTTTTCATCACTATAATCGATCAGAAATTCAATTTCTTTTTCAGATATTGCATCCTGCCGTTCAAGAACATGGTGGCCACCTATTTGGCTGAAAAAGAAATCGGCTATTTTCAAGAGAAGCGTTACCAATGGATAAGCTAAATGAAAAAGAGCATTAATCAAAAATAAACACGACCTAAAAAGTTTTTCATGATGGGTTTTGGCAAAGCTCTTTGGAATTATTTCACCAAAGATCAAAATCATGGCTGTTGCAAGCGCAACACCAATTGGAAGCCCCATATGCTGGCCCAAAAACCGTTGCATAATATGAGAAATAAGCACCGACGTTAAGACATGGGCAAAGTTATTGGCCAACAAAATAGTAATCAATATGCGTTGAGGATTTTTTTCCCAAGATTCGAACAATGCTCGATAACGAGAAACAGAAAACTCAAGCTCCTTCAGCTTAAAAAGACGTAGCGCCGTAAAGGCCGTCTCCAAAAAAGCAAAAAGGGCCGCGAAAGAAAGCGATATAACAAATAAAAAAAATTCAGCTGAAAGCGACATAGCAACTAACTCCCTTAAGACAATTTAAAACCCTTATGCCCGCAATTGTTTTTTATCAATCTTGCCGGTTGCATTCATTGGAAGATCGTCCAAATAAACAAACTTGCGCGGAATTTTATACGAAGCCAAATTGCGTGAACAAAGGTCTCTCAACTCTTTCTCCAGGCTCTCATTTTTTGATTTAACCGCCAAAAAAGCAACCGTAATTTGACCAGCCATATCTTCTTGCTGGCCAACAACAGCAACCTTGAAAACGCTCGGATGTGTCAGTAAAATATTTTCAATTTCCGCAGGGTAAATATTAAACCCCTTGTGA
>CAZLQB010000100.1:1539-4316 GCA_964561585.1 uncultured Pseudomonadota bacterium | reverse complement strand
ATAATAACCTCCTAGATATTAAGTAAATATAACCATATATAAGTTTAATATATTGATAAAATAAGACAAACGCCCCAAATAATGGGGTTAAAGGCATGAAAAGCGGCTTATTTAGTGATTTCGTTTATTTTACTCAAAATCTGCAGGGCTCGTAACATGTTTTTGTTTAAGTTGAGCCAGTATTTCGTTTTTACTATTGTTTATTTTAATTAAAAAAGGAGTTTTAAATTTTTCTGTTTCCACAATGCCTAAGAAATTAAATTGCTCAAGCAGTTCTTTGAATTCAGTTGTGTAGAAAATGCTTAATGATTCGATAGATTGTTTTTTTTCTTCATTTGGAATTGTGTCTGCGATAACATCCTGACATTGCTTTTTAAAATCGCAAATGAAAGTAGTTGCTTGATGATATATAATTTCAGACGTTTCTTTTCTGGTTGGCTTCATTGAATAAGCAGATCCGCCAAACATACCAAAACAATTGCCGGACAAAATAGCGCATGAAAATGCTATTGCGAATAATGATTTATAAGAGATAAAATTCATAATAGGCTCCGAACTATAACGATTATTTTTGTTACCGGAGCCTATTATATAACGAGTTGGCTTTTTTGCAACTATTAAACCTCTGCCATAACTTCGTCTTCACTCACCGGTTTTTCTTGTGCTATTTCCTCTTCAACGGGTGCCGTTGGTTCTGGTACTGTTGGTGTTGCGATGGATTGTATTTCTGCGTTGCTTTCGTCCTCTATTTTGGCAAGTTCCATAGCGTCAGTTGTTTGTGGGTTTACGCCGCCTATTGTTGCGGGATCGGTAAGGACTTTAGCACCCGATGTTTCAGGTATGCCGGTAAGGTTAAGCGCCGCGGCTATTTTAATGTTTTTAATGGTTATTGGAGCGTTCCAGGCACTTGCCATTATGTAATTAAGCTTTGGTGTTGGATATGGATCTTGCCATGAGATAAAGGTATTTGTTCCGGGGTCTCCGATGCCGGCCGCTACATGTCCTTGGTTAATATTGACCCAGTATTTTTGAAATTCTTGCGCTGGAAGTTGAGAATCTGGCGCATCATCGGTCGAGACTTCGACGATTGATTTGCCAAGGTTTTCTGCACGAATAACATGCTTGGTGTTTTGCCAGCACCCAATACCAACCTCATAAAGTTCTTCTGCGCTGTTTCTGATCGGTTTATCCTTTGATTTTGTAAAACCAATTAAAAGATCATTTTCGCCCATTGCCTCAAAGGTTATAAGGCCTGCTCCTTCTTTCGGAAGTTTGCCAAGGGCTACATATTCACCAAAGCAATTGCAGAGCATAAAGTCTTCGTTGGGGTTGGTAAGCGCCTTTGTGGCGACTTTTCTTATGTTATTGATCCATGTTTTTCTTAGTGTTGGGGCATCTGCGTCCATGCCGGTAAGAAATGAATTATTGTAGGCGAGAAATAGGAGGTCTTGTAATTCTTGTTGAGCATCGGCAGCGGTGCTTCCTTCTTTATATAATGCAGTAAGATCGCTCCAAATTCTGTCGCGCATTTCTTCCTTGCGTATTGGATAAAAGTGCTTAATGAGATAAACCATATTTTGCGCTTGCGTTATACGCCAAATAAGATTTTCTGGTGATACTTGCTGTTCAATTTGATCTAATTTTGCCGCTATTTGTGGCTCTAAATCAATAATATCTTGAGATATTTGCCCTTCTTGTATTTGTGTTGGTGTTAATTTATCTTTTAAAAAATAACCATCGTTACCAGTAAACGCAACAGCGGCGGCACCTTGAAGCAGTTTTGCTTGATATTCAAGTTCTTTTGCTTTGGCTTCAACTTCTAACCCTCTTTTTTGTGCTTGTAGTTCAATCTTTGCCGCATCGAGATTTATATCTGCAGCCATTGCTCCATAAATTTGTGTTGCCGCTTGAGCTCCAAATGTGGCCGCTGTTGCAGCCATTGTGCCGATTCCTGGTATGCCGCCTAGTGTTTCGGCTACAAGGCGGGCGCCACTTGCTATTTGTTCGCCGGTATTTGTTTTGCGTTGCGCTTCTGCTTCTTTTTCTTGTTTGGCTATTGCGCCTTCTTTTGCCATAAGGTCTATTTTGCTTTGCAATCTAGCTTGTTCAGCATCTGCTATGAGAAGGGCTTTTTGAACTTTTTGCTGTGTTGGGTTATCTGGTTGGTTAAGCCATTCCATTTCATAACCACCATCGGGGTTGATTTGGAAGTTGAATTTATAAAAGGTTCCCTTTTCAAGCGTTCCTGCTATGCGATCTGGTCCTTTATTAAGTATTCCGTCATAAATTGTTACCGCTTCTTCTTCCTGATTAAATTGGTATTCAAAAGGTAAGAGGAGCGTCATGCTGCTTGTACTAAAATCTTTGATATTTATTTTAGGTTTATCATAACTTTCAACATTGCTTGCTTGGCCTAGGCTAACTGGTGGTGCAATGGCAAGGTTTTGTACCGTTGCTTCATCAACCGTGAGGTTAATGGCATCAATGACGGCAGGTGGCGTAATGTCTTGATACATAAGCAGAATGTTTTCGCCGATGCTGCCTTGTCCCATAAGGATTTGGCCATCATCATAACTTACCCAAAACCGTCTTTCATTTTTTGGCGTTAAGGCAGCTGCAGGATAATTTTTTGCTAACAATTGCACACACACCGTATTTTTATATTGCCCGCCTTTGGCTTTTGTTCGCTCTATAATAGAAATTCCACCGTTTTTTCCTGCAGTAAATTGAATAAAATATCCCTCAATCATAAGAGAATATTATTGTTAAATAAAATT
>CAZLQB010000100.1:0-1529 GCA_964561585.1 uncultured Pseudomonadota bacterium | reverse complement strand
ATCATCATAACTTACCCAAACAGGTTTTGATTTTTCTGTTAGCGCAATTGCTGGATAGTGTTCGGCCAATAAATCTGCGCAAGAAATTGTTTCATAGTTACCGTTAATAAGCGCTTTTTTGGTGATTACGATACCGGCCGGGTCGGTGTTTTGAATCGTGATATAATACTCTTCTTCATCTTGTTCGTTTTTTGATAGCAATGTTATGGTAATTGCCTTTTTACCCGTTGCATTAAAGTTCAATGATCCATGATTAGGGAATCTAAACGCAATTGGCCCTTCTGGTTTGGTTACAAATGAACGGTAAATACGGGTTGGGTTATTGGTAATAATCGGATCATCAAGTCTAGGATATACGCATGCAAAGGCCTGATCTTCGCTTGCAATTGCCAAGCGCGTTGGTTGTGCTGTTGGCTTAGGATCGCGCCACGCCATAAATGGATTTTCGCCAATATTGCCCATGCCGGCACAAATAAGTCCGTTGTTATGCGAGATCCAATAGGGATTTGGTTCGCCAGCCAGCATTTTTGCAAATTTACTTTGTGTATCAAAACATTCAAAAACTGCTGTGTCTTGAGGTGTTTTTCCTATGAAGGTTCTTTTTATAATAGAGGCTTTAGTATTTTGTGCGCCACCAATAACAATATCATACAAAAAGTTATCGCCAATTTTATCACCTAGTTTTATGTGGAGGCCTCCTTTATCTCCAGGCATTGCAACAATGCCAAACGATGCATTCCCTGGAAAAGCACCGTCAAACCAGGCTCCTCCCTGTGCCTTCATTATGGGAATGGTAAACGGAACGCCTGGGACAAGTGGAGGCTTTATGTTTTTGGCAATGCCTTTAATGGTAGGTTTTTTTGATACCGGCATTGCTTCAAAGTCAATTGCAAAACCATTACCAGCAATGCCGCCGCCCATGCCTATTTTAACAATCTCAAAGGCTAACTTTGTTTTTTCATTAGGGGGCGTTATTATTGATGCGCAATTGATTTGTCTTTGTTCAATTGTTTGTTTTATTTGATAGCCATTTGCTACCGCAATATCATCATAGTGAGTATTGCTAAAGAGGGGCTCGGTCCAAGTGTTGCTGTTCCAGTTGTAAACGTTTCCTGTTTTTGCATCTGAAATTGCGTAATTTCCGCTGAGCTTAATGATTTTTGTGTTAGCTGGAGCAACAACTCCGAGCCATTGTTTTTTATCGCTATTGTATTCCCAAATATCGCCAGCCGATCCCAGGGCTCTAATATTGCCATTATCAAGGACTGTTATGCTTACGGCAGATTTATCCAGTGTTGGAATTTTTACCCATCCTGTGGCAGTGTATTGTTGTATTGATTTGTTTTTATCAATGCCCCATATATTTATCTCACTGGCGGCCGCTATTTGTAGCAATCCTTCGTAGGGGCTCGTGATTTCTTGTATGGTTTCTTGCTTGGTGAGTTGATATGTTTTTGTATTATCTTTGCTAATGAGAAAAACAATACCTTCGGGGCTTGCGGCAACCCACGCAAATTGGCCAAGCTCGA